>CAZDHN010000606.1:0-4152 GCA_964505115.1 uncultured Planctomycetaceae bacterium | reverse complement strand
CAGATCGTCGCCGACAGGCCCGAGTTGCAACAACGAAAACTATTCCACGACAACGCCGTGAAGTTCTACGGACTGGCGTAGGGCGGCAGGGCCGCCAACCAAACCGGTGCTACCGCACCCGGGCAAGAATTCGCTCCCGTCGGTCGCTAGACTTTGTCAAAAACTTAACGATCTTTGAGGTTAGTAGTATAGTGTGTAGTGAGTAGTGTGTGAGAATACGATTTAGCGGGCTCACCTTGCCGGCCGTTTAGAGGCGGCATCAACCTTTTGAGCAAGAACCATCTAGAAGGAGAACCACCATGAGTAACCTCCGCGAAACGGACCTGCCCCACTTGGCCGATCGACGCCAACTGTTGAAGTTGGTGGCTGCCGGCTTTGGCGTGTCGCTTGTCGATTTGTGTTCCAGCACCGCTAATGCCGCGGCGCCCAAGAATCCCTGTGGCAAGGCCAAATCCGTGAAGCTAGACAAGCCGGCCGAGGAGATTATTGCCGAAGCGTACCGGCTCGGATACGACTACCAGAAGAACAACGGCGGATGTGCCCAGTGCAGCATCGCCGCCCTTCAAGGCGCGATTCCCTTCGTGACCGAGGACAACGACCTCTTCCGCGCGGCCAGTTGTCTAAGCGGCGGCGCGACGCCCAACGGCGTTCAGAACTGCGGCGCCTTTACCGGCTGTGGAATGGTCATCGGCTACATGTGTGGGCGGGGGCGGGGAAAGGACGCGTTCGCGGAAGGCGACCGCAAGCCGGCCCAACTGCTCATACGCAAAGTCTGCACGAAGTTCGAACAGAACTATGGCACCGTACTCTGCAAGGACGTGAAAAAGGCATCCGAGGGGAAGTGCCCGGAGGTGGTCGGTAACGCCGCCAAGTGGACCGCCGAAGCGCTGCTGGAGCAATTCGCCGGCTACAAACCGCCGACCGAGAAGAAAGAACCATGCAAGAAACCGTCAACGGAGAAAGCACCATGCAAGCCATGCAAGAAAGAAGCCTGACCGTTCGCCGCTATCCGCGCCCGAGATACGCCGGATTCCCCCGGCTGCTGGTGGGCGTGTGTCTGTCGGTCGCCCTGCTTGTGGCAATTGCCACGGCCGGCGCGGCCGAGACGGTCGAGGAGACCGAGCCGCTCAAGAACATCTCCGGCCCGATCAAGCTAATGCTGCCGCCCGTTTTGTACGCGGTGCCGGGTGTCGAGACGAACGTCTATTTCGACAACGTCGTGCTGGCAATCAACCCCAAGAACTACGCCTTCGATGTCGTCTGTCCACGAGGCGTTCAGCAGGCCGAGCGCTGGACCTACACGCCGGCCGCCAAGGAGGTGGGCGAGTGCCCTTTCCAACTCGACGTGCTAAACAATCAAAACGAACTGATCGCCCGGGGCTTGTCGACACTGCAGATTCTGCCGGCCGACGCCGGGTCGGATCGGCCGCTTTCGATGTTGATCATCGGCGATAGCCTAACGGCCGCCTCGGCTTATCCGCAACGGCTGATTGATTTGTGCAAAGCGCCGGGCAACCCCAAGCTACGGCTGATCGGCTCGTTCGGACCCAACCGGGGCCAGAACCTGGGCGAGAACCGGCACGAAGGCTATGGCGGCTGGACCGCCCAGCGGTTCGCAACCCACTATTCGGAACACGCCCGAACCGGCGAGTACCGCAAGCGGGGCAGTCCTTTCCTCTATAAGGAGGCCGGCAGTACCGCGAAATCCGATGCCGCCAAGCTCGATTTCGCCCGATACCTCAAGGAGTATAACGGCGGCAGCCCACCCGACGTGGTCACTATTTTCCTCGGTTGCAACGATACGTTCAGTTCAACCGACGAAACGATCGACGAGCGGATTGACGTGATGTTCACGCATCTCGACACGCTGATCGGCATGATACACGGCGTAAGTAGCGAAACGCGGATCGGCTTGCTGCTTCTGGTCCCGCCGGCCGCCACGCAGGACGCCTTCGGAGCCAATTACCGGACGAGCCAAACGCGATGGCAGTACAAGCGGAACCAGCATCGCGTGGTCGAGCGGACGCTGAAGAAATACGGCGCCCGCGACGGCCTGTTCCTGATCCCCACGCAAGTCAACCTCGACTGCCTGCACAACTATCCAAGCGTGGAGGTTAAGTGCAACGCGCATTGCGAGACCACGATGACGCGGCTGTCGAACGGCGTTCATCCCAACACGGCCGGCTACAAACAGATCGGCGATTCCGTTTACGCCTGGCTGAAATCGCAACTTGCGCGGTAAAGCTCAAAAAGGATCCGCTACAATGAAGACCAATCCGGTCAAGGAAAAGCTCCGCCGGGGTGAACCTACTTTCGGCACCTGGCTCTCGTTGGGTAACCTTCACGCAAGTCGGGTGTTGGCCCGAAGCGGGTTCGAATGGCTCACGCTCGACATCGAGCACGCCGCTTTCGACTGGTCCCAGGCGGCAACAATCTTCGCCGCGGTGGCCGATTCCGGCTGCGTGCCCCTGGCCCGGGTGCCCGAGGGCGACCATTACTGCATCAAACGCGTGCTCGACGCGGGCGCCTGGGGCATCGTCGTGCCCATGGTCGACACTGTCGAGCAGGCCCGAACGGCCATCGCCGCCGCGAAGTATCCACCCGAAGGCAACCGAAGCGTTGGCGGCGGCATGCATGCCTTGAACTTTGGCGCCGCCGCCGGAGATTACTACCTTCGGGCGAACGACGAGATACTGGTGATTCTGCAAACGGAAAGCCCGACGGGCGTGGAGAACGCCGAGGCCATCTACAGCCTGCCCGGCTGCGACGCCATTTTCATCGGCCCCAACGATCTGCGTTTCAACATGCGCGCGTCCGACGGCAGCATGCCCACGCCGGACGAGCACGAAGCGATGATCCAACGCGTGATCGAAATCGGCAAGAAGGTCGGCACACCCACCGGCATTCATACCATGGACCCCAAAACCGCGTTGGACCGGGCTTCACAAGGCATGCAGTTCCTGGCCATCGGCAGCGACCTGAGAATGATGAACAGCGAGGTCCAGCGAACCGTCCAAACCCTCTGGCCGGAAGGGCCGGATAAGGAGCTTGCCACTTATTGAGTAGTTGATAGTGGGTAGTGGATAGCGGGTAGTGGAAACCTTCCGACCTCCAAGACGGTCACTTGACAAGGGCGGGCGGGCTCGTTATTGATAGGGGTGGATCGCCTGCCGGGTGGCTGGGTTTGCCACGCTCATCGGCATTACAACCGTCAACAAACACTCCTGGAAACTTCTACTGGAGATATCGCCATGAAAAGACGTGAATTTATCGCCGCCTCGTGTGTTGCCGGTTTGAGTCCGATCGGTTGCGCCGCTTTGGCGGCCGACGACTGCAAATCGAACAAGGAATACTACGAGCTTCGGCTCTATCACTTCAACTCGGAAGCCAAGCGCAAGGCAGCCGACGAATTCTTCGCCAAGGCCGCGGTGCCCGCCTGGAACCGGCTCGGGATCGGCCCGGTCGGTGTCTTCCAGATGCTCGAAGGCGAGAGCCAGAACCTTTACGTGCTGCTACCGCACAAGTCGGCCGGGTCGATTTTTTCGGCTACCGACCGCCTGATGGCCGACGCCCAATTCCTTCGCGACGGTGCCGCCTTCCTCGACGCCCCGCCCGACGACCCGGCCTATGAGCGGATCGAAAGCACGGCCATGCTCGCCTTCGACGCGGTCCCCAAGCTGGAACTGCCCGGCAAGAAGGAGACTCGCGTTTTCCAACTCCGCATCTACGAGAGCCACGGCGCGAAGAAGGGCCAGAAGAAAGTCGAGATGTTCAACGAAGGCGGCGAGGTGGCGGTGTTCCGCGACTCGGGCATGCCGCCCGTCTTCATGGGGCAATCGATGGTCGGGGCGAAACTGCCGAACCTGACCTACATGCTGTGCTTCGACGACATGGACGCCAAGGAGGCGGGCTGGAAAAGATTCTTCGCCCATCCCGGCTGGCTAAAACTTAAAGCCGACCCAGCCTACAAGGACACCGTCTCCAATATCACCAACATCCTGCTCCGCCCGGCGGCGTCCTCGCAAATGTGACGGTCGGGGCCACGAAAGGGGACAGGTCCATGTTTTCGGCTTGCAACTTCAGCGAAATGGCGAGTCAAGCGGCCGAAAAATGGACCAGTCCCCAGTGCAATCTCGCCCCTCGTCCCTCACC
>CAZDHN010000605.1:0-4178 GCA_964505115.1 uncultured Planctomycetaceae bacterium | reverse complement strand
CCGTTTGGCCGACCTCTGGCACGAGACCGGCGTCGCCGGCGACGATGACCGCCTCGGGCGGGAGCGGGACCGCGTCGCCTTGGCGAATGGTGTTTCCGCGGCGGTCGATCCAGCTTACCTCGACCTGCAAGTCGAGATTGTACTGACGCGGATCGTCAAAAGGATCTTCCACGGTGATCCGCTTGGTTTCCTTGACCAGCCGGCCGGTGAGGATACTGTCGGCGTTGGGCGTGCCGACCACCTTGTAGGGCGTTTTTAGCTCGATCTCCTTCTGCACCGCCTCGGTGAGTCGCTCGCCCAAGTTCTGGCGAAAGCTGAGCGAGTCGAACATGGGCACGTAGACGGTACGCACGTCGGTTGGATAGAGCGAGTAGTTGCCAATCTGGTAACCGGCGCAGCCGCCCGACACGATCAGCCCGACAAGCACCGTCGTCGTGATGGCTCTCATTCGGTTACCTCGTGTCGTGACATTTCCAAAGCGCCGGGCAAACCCGGCCGCTAAATACGTACTATCCACTATCCACTATCCACTACGATTCCTTGTTCTCGTAGATGTCGGTGAGCCACTTGAAGTGTTGTGCGGGTTTGTCGGGCCGGTCCTTGATTTCTTCGAGTCGCTTTTCAGACATGCGGGCGTGCGGCGTTTTGGGGTACTCTTTGATGACCAGCTTGTAGTAGTACCTGGCGGCGCCGAAGTGCTTCTTTCGTTCGTAGAACTGGCCCATGGCCCAATCTCGCTGGGCTTTCTGGTCTTCTATGACGCCTCTCTTTCGGGCCACTTTCTTCTGTTCCTCGCCCAACTCCCGGCCGAATTGCCCCAGCGCCTGCTCGGCCACTTCGCCCGCCTCTGTCAGCGGCGTGGCGTCGTAAAGCGGCCCCTGATACATCCGCTCCTTGCTCTCAAGTCCCAATAGGTGGGCCTGGGCCTGATGCTCGCTCTTGGGATACTCCGTGCGTAACAGGTCGTAGTGGTAGGAGGCATCTTCGTAGCGGCCCTTGACGAAGTAAGCGTTGGCGGTGGCCATCACGCTGTCGTCAGCCAAGGGGCCGGTCGGATCGTTCATCCGCACGCTCTCGTAGGCCTTCAAGGCGTGGCCCGCCGTGTCGAATAGCGGTCGCTCGCCGTCGGTGACGTTGGGCGTGAGGGACCAGTGCGGGTTTTCGCGATGCTTCTGCTCCCAATAGCGGCCGATGGCGAACTGTCGGGCGACGGTCCGATCGAGGTATCGCGAGTTGTCGAACTTCTTCAGCAGCATGCCGTAGGTGTCGTTTGCCGCCGGGTACTGGTCGGAAAAGAACTCGCTTTCGGCCTGATAGAAGAGGGCGTCTTCCTCCAGCAGTGAATCGGGCCAGCGGCCGGCCGCCGCTTTGAACTTGCCCGCCGCCGTCGCGTAATCCTTCTTGAGGTACGCAATCTGCCCTTCCTTGTACAACGCCCGAGCGACGCCCTCGTTGGGACCATAGCCGGTCACCTTCTTGGCGCTTTTCCAAATGTTCTTCGGGTCGATGGTCTCGAAGAAGGTGCCGGGGTCCTTGGAGTCGGAAAAGCCGATCTCCGGCTCGTCCGGATCGACCGGCTCGGTGGCCGAGGCCTGGCGAACCTCCGAGGATGAACCGCTCCGCTCGGCGACCTCTTCGTTATCGGCCGACGCGGCCGACTGCACGCTTTGGCAACCGGCGGCCAGCGTCACTGAAAAGACAATCGCGATGGCAAGTTCAAATTTAGAAGAGGGCATGAGGGAGATCCTTGTCCTCGGTTGCTTCTTATTGTCCGTGCGGCCGAATGGCGTTTGTCAGTTCGACAAGAGCCCCAGATACCGGTGCATTCTTGGCTTCTTGCCAAGCATGTTGACGAGGTAGCGATTAACCAGCCCTCGCAACTCTCCGCGACTCTTGGCGTCGATTTGCATGCGCTTCCATGCTTGCCGATCGGTATCGGCCATTTGTTTCATCACCCTTAACGTTCCCGCGCTTACGGCGGCCACCTGCCGTTTTCCCACGCGGCATTTGTTGCACATTACGCCGCCATCCAAGTGCCCGAAGGCAACGCGTCCGGCGCTCGGCACCGACGCCCCGCAACACGCGCAGTCTTCCAGCGAGGGCAAGAGCCCCAATTGACGCAACATGACAAGCTCAAATCGCAACATACGCTTCGTCACCGGCTCGCCGGCCGCCAGCGCCTCGAGCGTTTCGTCGGCCAGGTCGAACAACTCCGGATGCGGATCGCACTCGTCGGTCAACTCGCCCAGCAACTCAGCCACGTAGTAGCCGGCATACAGGCTGGACAGGTCGCGACCGGCCGGGTGAAACCGCCGCTGGAGCTTCGACTCGGTCAACAAATCGAGCGATTCGGACGATTTGTGGAGGAAGACTATTCGACACAGGGCCAAGAGGTCAAGAGCAGACTCGAAAGGCCCCTTAGGTCGCCTAGCTCCCTTCGCTAAAGCCCCCAGCTTACCATGCTCGCGGGTGAATAGCGTGAGTACCAAGCTCGTTTCGCTGAACTCGACGGCCCGCAGCACAATCGCAATGTCTTTCTCGGGTGGCATATAAAGCCGTGTGTCTCGTGTACCGTGCGCGACCACCGGTCGCGGCTTTATAGCCCCATGCGACCAGCGGTCGCGGCTTTTTAGATCTCGCGCTCCCATGCTGCGAGTTTCGCGCGGAGGCGGTCGAACAACTGGGCGTGTTGCGGATCGTCGGCCAGATTCTTCAGTTCGTTGGGATCGGCCGACAGATCGAAGAGTTGGTATTTCTCGATCTTAGGGTAATGGATCAGCTTCCAACGGTCGGTACGGATCATCCGCTGGCAGTCGGAATAGTGGCCGAAAACGCACTCGCGCACCGACTTCGCCTTGCCTTGCAGTACGGGGGCCAAGCTAAGCCCCTCGACCGTCTTGGGTATTTCCACGCCGACCAGTTCGCAGACGGTCGGGTAGAGGTCGCGGAGGTAGCACTGGGCATCGGAGCGTTGCCGCTTGGGGATATTCGGCCCGCGGAATATCAACGGGGTGCCCACCGTGTGATCGTACATGTTCTGTTTTCCCCGCAACCCATGACTACCGATCGCCAGGCCATGGTCGCTGGTAAAGATGACGATCGTGTTGTCGGCTTGGCCAGTTTCGTCGAGTGCTGCCAGGATGCGGCCAAGGTGGTGGTCCATGTGCGAGAGGACGGCGTAGTAGGCGGCCAGGTCTTTGCGGACAACCTTCGGCGTGCGCGGGAAGGGGAGCAGCATTTCGTCGCGGCCCCGGGCGTTGCCGTGATCGAAGGGGTGTTCGGGCTTGAAGTTCGGCGGCAGCGGTATCTGCTCGGGCTTGTACTTATCCTTGTAGCCGGGCGGAATCAGCAGCGGGTCGTGCGGGGCGGTGAAGTTTACGTGCATGAAGAACGGCTTGTCGGGCTTGCTTTTCAGCAGTTCGATTGCCGCGTCGGCGAAATGCTTGCTGATATTGGCCGTCAGCCCGACGCCCAACTCGGGCTTGAGCGTCCCATCGTCGGTCTGGAAGATCCAGCCAACGTATCCGGTCACTTCGTGGCCGCGGTAATCGACCCGATCGGTCCAATACTTCTTTCCACCACCGCGGAACAGCCCGTTGCTCCGGTCGTATCCCCGGTTGACGGGTCGACCGTCGTTCATCCACTTGCCGACGTACCAACTGACGTACCCGGCGTCGCGCATGGTTTGTGCCCAGAGTACCGGTTCGGGCCCGGTCTGCTTGCGCCCGCGCAGACGGTGCTTGGTGCGCACGCCGCTAACGCCGGTCATAATTTCCGCTCGACTGGGCGTGCAAATTGGACACGGGGCTATCGCCCGAGTGAACGTCGTGCCGTCGCGAACCAACCCGTCGAGTGTTGCCGTCTCGATGATCTTGTTTCCCAGTGCGCGGATCGTGTCCGGCCGCTGATCATCGGTTACGATCAACAGCACGTTGGGTCGCTTCGCGGCGGACGGCCCGTCGGATGGCCCGTCGGCCCCGCTTGCCTGGAATGCCGGCAGGGTTAGGGAAACGGCCAGTCCGAACAGACAGGCGATTGTGAAATGGGGAGTGCGTTTCATGATGTCTGGTCCTTGTCCATCTCTGTTAAGCAACGCTGTTGGCGACCGGCCATTCCGCTTCCGCCCTCACCCCCGGCCTGGGCTGATGAAAAGTTAGGCGACTGGGTAAACTGGGGAA
>CAZDHN010000604.1:0-4182 GCA_964505115.1 uncultured Planctomycetaceae bacterium | reverse complement strand
CAATACTGTTCATGTTTCGCGGGAATTGATGTTAGCCCGGTCGCCTGCGACCGGAAAACCGGGGAATCCGCCACACAAGCCGGTCGCAGGCGACCGGGCTAACAGTGAATCACGAACGGTATACTGTCCGTATTTGCAGTTTGACAATTGAGTACCGCGAGAAGACAAATGAACGCCAACGCACGGATTATTCGGCTTGCACTTTTCACGCTCGCCGCGTTGCTCTTGTTGCCAACCGCCGCCCGAGCGGTGCCGAACTCCGACGGGTTGGTGCTTTGGCTCGACGCAGCCGACGATAGCACGGTCAGCCAAGACGCCACGGGCCGGGTGCGCCGTTGGGCCGATAAATCGTCGGCCGCGAACCACGCGCTGCAGAAGTCGGTCGACAGCCAGCCGGCGTATGCGGCCGAGTCGATCGGCTCGAAGCCGGCAATCCGTTTCGACGGCCGTTCCTTCCTCAACCTGGGTAAGCCCGAGGGGCTGAACTTCACGCCGAAGAAGCCTTTCACTATCGCCGTGGTTTACGCGGCGTCGGGTGGGCAGATGGGGACCTTCATCTCGAAGGGCGGCGGATCGGCCAACCGGCGGGCGTACCAGTTTTACACCACGCCGCGAGGGCTCGGCGCAATCGCCTACGGCTCCATGCGTGAAGGGCCCGTCGAGCGCGGACCGAACGTCGCCATGTTCGTTTGCGACGGTACGCAATCGCAAGTATACGCTCGGGGCGGACCGGTTTTCTCCGCTGCCGCCGGCCGGAGCAAGTCGACCTGCGACGTGCTTATCGGCGCCCGACGCAAGGAGACCGACAACTCGGGCGCGTACTACATGCTGGGGGGCGACGTGGCCGAGATCGTCGTCTACAACAGGGCGCTGGGGCCCAAGGAACTCAACCGGCTCGGCCAGCACTTTGCAGAGAAGTACGACCTGAACGTGGGCAGCCTGACGGTCGACAGCGTCGAGGGGCTGGCCGACGCGCTGCGGTCGCCCAAGGCACCTGCCCGGGTCGATAGTCTGACCGAGACCGTCATCCGTTTTGGCGACAAGGCCGCGCCGGCGCTGGAGTCGCTCATCGCGGATCCCGTCCGCCGGCCCGATGGTCGCCGATATCCTTCTACGCGCCGCCCGGAAGAACGGTCTAAGCGACGCCCTGGCCGGCGTATCCGCCCGACTGCTTGATAGTGACGACCCGTTTGTGCGCGGCATGTCCGAATGGTCGCTTGGCATGAAGCTGGGCGTGGAGAACAACGGTCAGCAGGCGATCTGGCCCAAGGCCGAATTGCCCGACTGGTACCGCGCCTATACGGCTCTACCGCAAGCGTCGCTGGTCGAGGCCGACTGGGTCCGGCAAGCTGTCAGCCTGGGTATCCACCGCGACCCGGCCCGACTGCTCGCCTCGGTCGACGCGATGATCGAAAGCGTGCCGGCAATGGCGACCGACTTCCGCCACGACGGCGCGACGGACGAGACCCTTTCACAACTGCAAGAACAACTGGCGGCGATCCGCTCGGTCCGCGTCAAGCTAGACGCGCAAATCAAGGCCACGACGGCCGATCGGACGGCCTGCAACCGGCTTTGGATCGAGGCTCGACGGCAGATGCGTCGCATCGCGTTGGCCAATCCGGGCTTCGCTTTCGACAAGCTCGTTTGCATCAAGCAGTTCACGCCGCACACGGTGCGAAACATCACCCGCTCCTACGCCTGGAAGCACAAGCCGGGCGGCGATATCTGCGTGCTCTCCAATCTGGCCGACGGCGCTACGGCCGAGGGTGTGCTGAAAGGAAGGCTGGGGCCGGGATACGTCTGGGGATTGGACCTCTGGTGGGACGGCGATCGGGTTGTCTTCGGCTACGCCAAGCAGCCCAACTGGCCGCCCGACGTCGACACGGCAAACTACAGGGACGAAGGCCAAAATGTCTTCAATTTGCGAAAGCTTCACGAGCCGCTGCATATCTTCGAGGCCAAGCTCGACGGCTCCGGGCTGAAGCAACTGACCGACGATCCCTACTGGAGCGACTTCGAGCCCACCTACTGCGCCGACGGCCGGATCGCCTTCTCCTCCGACCGTTGCGCCCGGGCGGCCGAGTGCGGCAATACGACCTACGACCACACCAACCCGAACCTCTACATCATGGCCGCCGATGGCTCCGACGTTCGGCACCTGACCGACAACAAGGATATTGACCGCTACCCACACAGCCTGGACGACGGTCGCATCGCCTACACGCACTGGGAATACCAGGAGCGGCATTTCATGGAGGTGCACGCCATCTGGAGCGTCCGGCCCGACGGCACGATGTCGGACACGCTCTTCAAGCATCACATGCGCGCGCCCTGCGGGATGCGCGATACTCGCTCGATACCCAAGGTTTCCATAGCCACGGGGCATCATACGTTCGCCTACGGGCCGGTGGTTGTGGTGGATACGGGTGGCGGGTTGAACAGGGAGTCGGGCATTTCGATTGTCACGCCGGGCGTGCGGCCGCAGGAAGGCAAGATGGCCGGAACGCCCGTGCCCGAGGGCGGCGTGTTGGATAAGGGCGGCTTGTACCACGCGCCTTGGGCGCTGGGCGAGAAGTGCTTCCTGGCCTCTTACGCCTACGCCCGGCCCGGCTGCACGCAATCGGCCGGGGTCGACTCGAACGGGTTCGGCGTCTACCTGATCGACAGTTACGGCAACCGCGAGTTGATCCACCGCGATCCGCTCCACTCCTCGGTTTTCCCGATGCCACTTGCCCAGCGGCGGCGTCCGCCCGTCCTGCCGAATCTTGTAAAGAACCCCGAGTCGCACGCCACCTGCTACGTGACCGACGTTTACGACGGCATGGAAGACGTGCCGCGCGGCACGATCAAGTACATCCGCATCGCCCAGCACGTCGGTTGGCCGTTCGACCCGGAGCGGGGCCAGATGGACTACATCCACGGCACGGCGGGTGACCGGCGGCACCTTGAGTTTCGCAGTTGGTCGCCCGTCCGCGTAATTGGCGAGGTGCCGGTGGCGGCCGACGGCTCGGCCAGCTTCACCGTGCCGGCCGATACGGCCATCTACTTCCAGGCGCTCGACAAGCAGCACATGGAAGTGGTTCGGATGCGCTCGATGGCCAGCTTCAAGCAGGGCGAGGTGCGTGGCTGCCGCGGCTGCCATCATACGCAGGCCAAAGCGCCGGCCAGTGTGATCGAAAGCGGTACGCCGTTGGCGATGCGCCGTCCGTCTCACACTCCCACGCCGCCGCCTTGGGGTTCCGATCGCTTGCTTGGCTACGAATGGCTCGTTCAACCGGTACTCGACCGGCACTGTGTCCGCTGCCACGACCCGGCCAAGTCGGACAAGGCCGACGGCCAACTGGATCTGACGGACAAGCGAGCCGACGACGGTCTGCACCAATCGTTCCGCACGCTAATGGGGTTTAAGGCGGGCGAGAAGAAGCCGGGCCGGCCGCTGGTCGCTTGTGCCGACCGGTTCTCCGGTGCCGAGGTATCGGAGCCGCGTCAGTTCGGCTCGTCGCAAAGCCCGATGATCCGCGTGCTGCTCGATGACGAGTTGCATAAGAAGGAAGTCGAGCTCGATCCAAACGAGTGGCTATCGCTGGTAACCTGGATCGACGCCAACGCGCCGTACCACGACGCCTTCTTCAACAAGCGTCCGGCCGGCGGCGGCGAGCCCGTCCGCAACGTACCACCCCGCCCGCTACCGTCCTTGGGACCCAAGCCGGATATCTCCGCGGCGCGATAAGGCCTGGAAGACTAGTCGAAATCGTTAAGGGCGTGGGGTATTCGGTTGCCCCACCGGTGGTCGTGGTTGGACCGACATTGCGGCTGTCTCGACCCCGTGCGCAGCGTCGAAGAACTGGTATTGACTACCAGCGTAGGCACCGGCTACAATCTGACTACGCTGATAGTCACCAGGAAAGAATCCGTGTGGAGATACTTGCCATGGCCGACCCCAAGGCACCCCTCGGCTCGACGGAAGTCGAGTTCCTTCGCTACATTTGCGATCACCATCCGATCAGCGTTGGCGAGACCGCGGCGTATGTGGCTCGAACCAGCGGTCAGGCGCGGACCACCGTCCTGACGATTATGGAACGACTACGCCGCAAAGGGTATCTGACCCGAAGGCGGGTCAAAGGTGTCTATCGTTACTCCCCGAAGGTCGCCAAGGATGATCTACTTCGTGGTCTGGTGGAG
>CAZDHN010000603.1:0-4195 GCA_964505115.1 uncultured Planctomycetaceae bacterium | reverse complement strand
TGTTGCCGTTCTGCTTGTCGGCGGCCTGGCCGTCGCTCAAGAAGCAGCGGCGCCAAACGAAGCGGCAGCGCCCGCGGCCGAAGCCGCTGGGCCGGACGGCAGCGCTACTCCGGTATCCGAAGAGGACCCCATCCCGACCCAGGATCTTTGGAGCGTCATCAGGCAGGGCGGACCGATGATGTATCCCATCGGCCTGGCCTCGCTCATTCTGGTAGCCTTCGTGTTCGAACGTGCCATTAGTCTCCGCCGCGGACGCGTCATCCCCAAGCCTTTCGTCTCCCGCTTCGTTGAACAGCTGAAGCAGGGCGAATTGAACCGCCAACAGGCGCTCGACCTGTGCGCCGAAAACAAGAGTCCCGTGGCCGCTGTTTTCGCCGGGGCGATTCGCAAATGGGGTCGGCCGGCCGTCGAAGTCGAGCAGGCCATCATCGATTCGGGTGAACGGGCGACCAACGGGTTGCGAAAGTATCTCCGCGTAATTAACGGCGTGGCAACCATCAGCCCCTTGCTGGGTCTGCTAGGCACCGTGGTTGGAATGATCAAGGCCTTCAACGAGATTGCAACCAGCGACGCCATGGGCCGACCGGAACTGCTGGCCACCGGCATCAGTGAAGCACTGCTTACCACCGCGGCCGGACTGACCGTGGCCATTCCCGCCCTGATCTTCTACCTGTTCTTCGTCAGCCGCGTGGACCGGCTGATCATCGACATCGACGCCCTCGGCCAGGATCTGGTCGGTCTGATATCGGCCGAGGACATGCAAGCCCGCCAGGCCGCTGGAAAGACGAAAAAGCAGTGAGCAGTGAGCAGTGAGCAGTGAGCGCTGGCGACTATCAACTATCAACTATTAACCATCAACTACCCACTACCAATGCCGCTGAAGACTCATCTGGATGAACAGCCGACGCTGAACTTGACGCCGATGATCGACATCGTGTTCTTGTTGATCATTTTCTTCATGGTTGGCACCAAGTTCACGGAACTGGAGCGGAAGATCGGCTTGCAGGTTCCCGAGGTCTCCGACCAGGGCGTCTTAACGGCGGCGCCGGAAAAGAAGATGGTAAATGTTTACCGGGATGGTACAATTACCTTGGACCAAACGCCGGTTACCCTGGAAGAACTAACGAGCCAACTAGCCAATGCCCGAAGTCAATACAGTGATTTGGGCGTGCTGATCCGGGGGGACGCGGAGGGCCGGTTTCAGCGGGTGGCCGAGGTATTGAACGCTTGTAAGCAGGCTGGTGTCCAGGAATTGGGGATTTCAGTCCGGCTGGTCGCCCGAAAGAGGTAGCCATGGGTTCGGTGCGATTCGATCGTCTGCTCGACTTTCTCGTTAGCAACGAGTTATTCCTGGCCATACTCTGGCTGGGGCTGGGATTGCTCACCATCACCTTGCTGGTGATGATGCAGACACGCTGGGGCCAATCGCGGCCGCTACGCAAGTGCGTCGTGCTATCGCTGCTGGCACACCTGCTTCTGGCCGGCTACGCCACTACCGTCCAAATCGTGGCTGCCATGCCGGAAGGGCCCGGCGAGCCGGTCATACGCGTAACCGTCGACGAGGGGCCCAACGCGCCGACCAGGGAATCGGAATCGCAAAAACCGACCAGCAAGCAGCGGCCCTGGGAGTCGCTTCGTCACGAATCGGTCAGCCAGCCGGAGCCGATCATGTTGGCCCGGGTTGATCCGGAAGAGCTGCCCGAGCCCGAGCGAAAGCCCCGCCTCAAGCCCGACAATCTGCCCGACAAGACGTCGCTGGACCACCTCCCCTTGACCGAGGCGGATAAACCCGACCCAAAACCCAAGACCGACGACGCCACGAACCCCAAGCCGACGGTCAGCCAGTCGACCGAAAAGATCAAGGCGCCCGAGGCACGGCGTCGCGAGGCGCCCAAGGTGATGGTGCCGGTGGCTTCGGCGCCGCGGCGAGACGATTCGGCCACGCAAATCAACCGCCCTCTAACGCGCACGACCGCCGCCGGCGTCCCCTCGGCCCTGCTGCAACACCCGGTTCCGCTCCCCCGCATGGCTCATCCCGCGACCACGCCCGACCCCGCCAGTGCATTGGCCGGGCTGACCGACGTGCAGATGGGGACCTCGCGAGCCGAACCCGCCGACGCCGCCTACAACCTCTCGGCGGCGGCGGCCGGCACGGCCTCCAACGGCCAGAGCGATCGGCTATGGCAACCGTCGATTCCGGCTTTGGGTGGCAAGCAGCCCGGCGGCACGCCCGGAACCAGTCCGCCGGCCGGCGCCATGGCCGGCATCGGCGCGCCGCGGCTGGCAAGATCCGAACGGGCTGGAACCGATCGGGAATTGCCAACCATCTACAAGTTGCGAATGGCGCCCGATCGCTCGCGACAGGCCCAGCAACGCGGAGCAACCACCAACACCGAGGCCGCGGTCAAGGCGGCCATGAAGTGGTTGGCCGACTGCCAGGCACCCGACGGCCGATGGAACGCTCGCGGCTACGGGGCTGGAAATGAGCCGATGGTGGCGGGCCGTAACCGGCAGAACGCCGGCACTCGGGCCGACACGGGCATGACTGGCCTGTCGCTTCTGGTCTTTCTCGCCTCCGGCCATACGCATCAGGAAGGGCTCTACCAGACGAACGTCCGCCGCGGCATGGAATTCCTCCTCAAATCGCAGGCCAAGAACGGAAACCTGGCCGGCGGCGCCTCGACCTATGCCGCCATGTACTGCCACGCCATGGCCACGTTCGCACTGAGCGAAGGATACGCGATGAGCGGAGACCACCGGCTGGCCGAACCGGTCCGGCGGGCAATCGCCTTCACCGTTGCCGCTCAAGACCCGTCGGGCGGCGGATGGCGATACGTCTCGGGCGACCCGGGCGATACGAGTCAACTCGGCTGGCAGTTGATGGCGCTAAAAAGCGCCGAGTTGGCCGGCATCCCAATTCCTCAAAAAACGCGAATTGGCGCCAGCCGCTTTTTGGAAAGCGTCTCATCCGGCCCGCACCGCGGATTGGCCTCGTATCGGCCGGGCCAGCAGGCAACGCGTCCGATGACGGCCGAAGCCCTGGTCTGCCGCCAATTCCTTGGCATGAGCCACGACCCTCTGCAAGCGCGGGAGGCGGGTGATTCCATCCTGGGCGAGTTGCCCGGCGATGAGAAAACGAATCTTTACTACTGGTACTACGCCACGCTGGGGATGTATCAGTTGCAGGGCGAACACTGGCAGCGGTGGAACAACGCCCTGCGGACCACCCTGGTTGACAGCCAGGTAAAAACCGGGCCAACGGCCGGAAGTTGGGACCCAAACACGGTTTGGGGTGGCTATGGAGGGAGAATCTACAGCACGGCCCTGTCGGCCCTCTGCCTGGAGGTTTATTACCGGTTCCTGCCGCTGTACGTCGAGGCTTCGTCGCTTGGCCGGCGCCTCCGGTAGTTGACATCACCACGATCCCCCCCCATAATACATGGCCCGGAACCGAGTTTGCCCGTTTGACATGGCGCCCAGCCTCGGTAGAATTGATAGTAATGGGTTGCCTGCCCGTTGGGGGTGATTTGGGCGCGCGGCTCGGAGGCGGGCGTGGCTAGTGGCCGCGTCCGCGGTATCCCACCGGCGGCCTGACCTTATGCTGCTGACGCTCACCGTCTTGCGAGGCTTGGCAGTTCGTCGGAATTAATCGTTTGGTTGTGGCATCGTTTGCACTGAAGAGGATTCGCTGATGTTCTTCCCGCTAGGTTTTATCGGCATGCCCGGGCCGATGGAGTTGATGGTCATTGGCTTCATCATCCTATTGTTGTTTGGCAATCGCTTGCCCAGCGTAATGCGCTCGATGGGCAAGGGCATCGTCGAGTTCAAAAAGGGCGTTCAGGGGATCGAGGACGAGATCGACGGCGCCACCACTGAGCAAGACGCCCCCAAAGAACAAGACACTCCCAAAGAGAAAGTTGATGGTTAGTAGTTGATAGTTGGTAGTTGAGAAATACCATTTAGCGGGCAAGCCATTTTCCGCCGGTCATATAACAAGCGTAACCAAGGTGACTGCATGAACGTTCTACTAGCATTCTTCACGCCCGGCCCAATGGAAATGCTGATTATCGGCGCGATCGCCGTCTTGCTCTTCGGCAAGCGGTTGCCCGAGGTGGGACGTTCCCTGGGCAAGGGTATCGTGGAATTCAAAAAGGGCATCAACGGCATTGAAGACGAGATCCACACGGCCACCTCG
>CAZDHN010000602.1:0-4202 GCA_964505115.1 uncultured Planctomycetaceae bacterium | reverse complement strand
GCGAGTCCTCGGGCAACGCCCGGGCGCCGGCCGCGCGGCGGGCTTGGATCTCGTCGGCCGACAGCGCGCGTTGAACCAATTGAACGCCGGAAAGTTTGCCTTGGAAGAAAGCGGGGTTGGGTTCGTAGGCGCGTCGTCCGATGCGGAGCGGGTGATCGTTGACAAACGGGCCCAGGCCGGAGAGGTCGTGGGGACCGCCGCTGGGTTTCGCGTCGACGAAGCTCAAACCGGTGGTTCCCCGTTTGACCATGGCCACGTGCACCCATTGCTCTTTAGGGATGGAGTTGGCTGCCGTGGCGAAGAAGCGATTATCCACGCGGAGGCTGATGCAGTTGGGCACGCCCTGCTTGCCCCATCCCCAGGACCACTCGTGGCGGCTACCGAAACCGTTTCCCTTGGAAAGGATCGTGCCGGACCGCGAGCGATAAACCCAGGCCATGATCGTGAAGTCGCCGCCGCCCAGGTTCAGGTCGCCCGGCGCTTCGGCAAAGGCGGTCTGGCCGTCGAGCACCAGCGCTGCGGCGCCTCCGGGCCCGGCGTTGGGATCGACCAGCGCGCCGCCGTGGAGCCGGGCGTTTCCACCGCCGCCCGAAGTGTCGCGAAGGCTGCCATCGCCCGCCGTTTGCATCGGAAAGGAGACAATCTTGTCGGAAGCGCCCAGTGATATCGTTCGCGCGGCGTCGGTGGAATTGCGGGCGGGCGTGGTGTCGACGATGCTGTTGGTCGCGAGCGTATAGGGCGTCTCGGCACGCCATCCACTCACCTCCAACTCCACGCATTCGGGCCCTTGCGTAACAACCTTCCGTACTTCCAAGGTCGGCTTGAACCGGTAGTTGGCCGACACTAGCGCGGTGGACGCGTCCATCGGCTTGCTGAAAGCCACGCGCACGCGCGTTCCCTTGGCCAATACACGGGCGCCCGTTAGTGCCGGAGGTATCAGATCGGCCGGCGTCCGCACTTCGCACGGCGCGGAGAATGGACTTAGTCTCGCAAGATCACCATCGCGACACGCAACGCGGTAGCTGTAGGCCGTGCGTTCTTTCAAACGGCTGTCGACGAACCGAGTAGCCTCAACGATGGCGATCCGCTCGTCGCCCCGATAGACCTCATACACCGGCTTGCGGAGGAAAGCGTGCTTCGGCGTTTGCCACTTGAGCACAATCGTGTCGTGCGCGGTCGCTTGAGCTGCCACCTGGCACGGAGCGGGCGACGGCGTTGCAACCGGCGGGCGTCCGCCAAACGCGGCCGGGAACTCGGCTGTCAGGCCGATCCGCTCGTAGTCCATCAATTCGCGCCGGAA
The DNA here is from genome assembly GCA_964505115.1 of uncultured Planctomycetaceae bacterium. Taxonomy (GTDB): domain Bacteria; phylum Planctomycetota; class Planctomycetia; order Pirellulales; family Thermoguttaceae; genus CAZDHN01. Next base: position 2,902 of record CAZDHN010000602.1, on the reverse strand, counting down.
ACCCGGCTTCCAACTGACGTTCTCGGTTTGGGCCGATTCGCCGTTCTCCGGACGGTGGCTGACGATTTGGCGTCCCTGAGAGCGGACGATGTGTACGTTGCGAAACACCTGGTGCATGGACATCTTGGGCCAGTCTAGGAAGATGCCGTCCGGAGCTCGATCCTTCATCGAGGCGACGGCACGCGTGTCGGCGACGGTGACTTGCTCGAAGGTGTTGATGGCATCGCCGTCGGGGTTATTGAGGTTCGCGGCATGCAGCGCCCCCATGTCGCCGCCGTCCTGCCCGCAGCGGTCGATGCGAAGATGATGGAAGCGGTTGCCCTTGGTGGGAGGATGCTTCGTCGATATCGGCGGTCCGTATTGTTGGCCGGTATTGCCGCGCAGGGTGACGGCGTATCGGACCGAATCGCTGAGCTCGCAGTTGCCCACCTCGTTGTGGCTGGCATTGAAAACGTTCACGCAGGCGGCATAGGTGTGGATTTGGCCGATGTGCTGGATGCGGCAATTGTGAATCGTGTTCTTCTCGCAACGATCGGCGGCAGCCTTCGGGTCGTCCGGAATAGGAAAGCGGTTGCAGAGCGTGACGCCGTTGACGCCCATCCGCTCGATCCAGCAGCCCGCGACCCGATTGCCGACGTTGTGCCCGATCATCATAATCCCGTTGCGGCCGCTGTTGCGCAAATGGCAATCGCGGATTTCGATATCGGCGGCGTTGTTCATCCAGACCAAGGCACCATCGCCTCTGCCGTACCGTGTGCCCCACCAGGCCTTGGGGAAGCCGTCGGTCTCTTCCAGTGCCAGCCCTTCCAGGCGAAGATGCTCGACACACTGCTCCCGAGCGCTTCCTTGAAAGTGGATCAGCCTTTTGACAACCGGGGCCGATATGCCCAGCGTGTCGGGATGCCCGTCACCCAGCGGCATGTAGTAGAGAGTGTGCGTGGTTTCATCGATGAAGAACTCGCCGGGCGCGTCGAGTAACCCCAACTCGTCTTCGAGAAAGAATCGGGCATTTGTGCCAACGCCAAAGGGAAGCGAGCGGGCGCGGAAGACAAGCCGGCGGGCTTGCGGATCGATCGACTCGACCGGGTAGAGGCTGCGCATCCAATCGCACTTGCCGCCAGTGTAGATGAGGATTTTCATCTTTGTCACGGAGGTTACCGGCGGCGCGTCCTCCGCCCGATAGATGAGCCAACCGGGGCCCTTGAACAGGCTCTTGTCGGCGTCCCGCGGCGGTCGCGGATTGCCGTCCTCGCTGAGCAGGTACGGGCCGCGTGCCGTGGGCATGTCGGCTTGGTGCTCGTGGTTCGGGAAGCGTGCTTTGTGCGCCCGCCGGCCGTTTTCATAGAGGGTGTGGAAGAGCATGCCCTCGGACAGCGCGAGCTTCCAGATGCCGCCGCCGTGAGGCTTCCAACCGACCAGCGGCATGCTACCCAGGATCCGCGCTTTGCCGGGACCGGCCACGCTGCGATAGAGTACGTGAAAGCCGTTGCGGCCCGAGTCGGCCTCGGTAAACTCCAGGGTCTTGTCGAGACGGTATGTGCCGGGCGCCAGGTTGACGATCACGTCCGCGTCCATCGTTTTAGTGGCTAAGCGCGCGGCGGCCCGCGCGCGGGCGATCGTGCGCAGCGGGGCGGCTTTCGTTCCCGGCGCCTCGTCGCTTCCAGTCGTTGGATTCACGTAAAACGCCTGCTCGGCCGCCGTGCAGGGGGCCGCCAGCACAAGCCACCCGGCCAATGCCGTCAGAAGCGTTCCGGTTCGTAGCGGTGTCTTGACTTTCATGGTTTATGCTCGTTGTCCTTCTGATGCACGTCCAGCGGAATAACTGGAACTCATTGTAGTTGTGACGAGGAAACACTACAAGTTTCCATGGATGGGTGCTGGCATGCCCGGCGGCTCGGAATCTGGACAACGGGCGCCTCGATCAACTAAGATGGATGCCGCCGTTCGATTCGGATCCGGCACGGTTATGCAGCCCGCATTGGAGAAACACGCTATGAGTAGACGCGAGATCAGGCTACCCCGCCGGTCGTTCCTGAAGAGTTCGGGTGCGGGGATCGGGATGCTCGTGGCGGGCCGAGTGCCGGGGGCCGAAACGAACGGGCAAGAGATCGAGTTGACCGACGCGCATCGCAAAGCGGTCGACCGACGCCGACGGATTAGCGTCCAGTACGATGCCTACAACAGTCTGGGCGGAGAGTTCCAGCAGTGGATCGATTATCGCTTCCGCTACGCCGACGAGCGGGGAAGTCAAATCGACGGGCTATGGTGGGATATCGGTCCGATGGGCTCCGCCGAGTATTCCAATCCACCAGCCAATCCCGGTCTGCGCCAGTGGCTCGACCAGGGGATCGACGTGGCCGGACGACTGATCGAGGAGACCAAAAAACGCAAGCTGGAGTGCTTTTGGAATCATCGCATCAGTGAAGTGGATTTGAACCCGACGGGCTCAGGCGCGGCATGGAAGTCGGCGGCACATCCGTTCAAGCAGAAGCATCCTGACTGGGTGGTTAAAACCTGGTGGCGCCACGGCCTTTGGAACCTGGCCGTGCCCGGCGTGCGGCAATACACGCTGGGCGTACTCCAGCAGCTTGCCGAGAAATACGATTTGGACGGCATCCAGATCGATTTCGCCCGGCATGTGCCCTGTTTGCCGCCGGGCCGCCAGTGGGAACTCCGCCGGCACGTAACCGACTTCATGCGATCCGTGCGCTGGATGCTACTGGAGGTGGAGAAGCGACGCGGTCGCCCGTTCCTGCTGGCCACCAAGGTGCCGCGGTGCCTCGAAGGCTGCCGCGTGGACGGGTTCGACGTCGAGCAATGGGCGAGTGAGAATCTGGTCGACATCTTCACGCTCGGCTCGCGCTCGGTGGAGGTTGATGTTGCCGCCTATCGCCGCATCACC
>CAZDHN010000601.1:0-4233 GCA_964505115.1 uncultured Planctomycetaceae bacterium | reverse complement strand
ATCTGGTCGATAAGGTTCCCGTTTCGGACCTCTGCGACGAGTACGACATCAAGCCAAACCAGCTCTCCGCCGCATTCGAGGAGTTAACCTCCCGAGAAACGTCGCTGAGCGCGAAGATCGTTCAAGAAGAGTCCCAGGCACGCCACACTGGTGACACGGAGGCGGAGGTTGCCACGGCTTTGAATGTCGTCCACCGCCTTGTCGACCTCGTGGCTGAGACCGACGGTTCGGTCGACGCCGACCGCCTGGACCTCGCCGGACAGGCGTTCAAGTTGACCAACGCCAGGCTCTTCCTGCGATTTCGGCCGGTGCAGATCAAGAAACGGCTGCTCAACAAGCTGGCCGGGGGTGTGGTTGTATTCGGCGCCGCCCCCGACCCGATCGAGATTTACCGTGGCCCGACCGGACGTCGGGCGCTTAACTACAATGGCTCGACGGCCCCAATGGCCGCCGAGCCGGGTAAGCCCGGCTTACCCTCGCCCCCAGAATGTACTGTTGGTTCCGGTTCGGAGGATAAGTCGTTAGGAAATGTAAGTCGGGGCGACTGGATTCGAACCAGCGACCTTCTGACCCCCAGTCTCTGCGCGGGGGTGTTCTCTCAGATGGTCGGACATTGATAGGTGTTGACTATCTAAGGGGTTACGGCTAGGCTCTTATTTACGGTGCTACCGCCAGATTGACGCGGTTTGATTAAATCAGTAGCACCACAGTAGCACGGGGGCGAGTCAGATGGCCGAAAAGAGAGTCAGACGCTCCAGCCTTTCGTTCACCGCCGCACGGATCAAGGCGCTACCGGCGCCCGACAAGGGCCGAGTCTACCACTACGATCACAAGACGCCTGGGTTGTGCGTCTGTGTCACTCAGGCCGGCAGCAAGACGTTCTATTTCTATCGGAAGGTGGACGGTCAACCGGTGCGGGAACGGCTGGGGAAGTTCCCGGCCTTGTCCGTCGACGCCGCCCGGAATGCGGCCTCAGACAAGAGCGGGCAGGCAGCCCGGGGCGAGAACCCCGCGACCAGCCGTCAAAAGCGCCAGGACCAACCGACCCTACAAGGCCTGTTCGATCATTGGTGGGAGCGGCACTCGAAACCGCATAAGAAAACTTGGGCAGACGATAAGCGGATTTTCGACAAGTACGCCGGCAGCCTCAGGACCCGCCGGCTGGCCAAGATAACGAAGGCCGACGTGCTGGCGTGGCACACGCGGCTGGGAAAGGATCACGGGCCGTATCAGGCAAACCGGGCCCGAGCCCTGCTGTCGGCCATGTACGGCGCTGCCGACGATCTTGAGTATGACGGGCCGAACCCATGCAAAGGCGTCAAGAAGTTCGTCGAGCAATCCAGGGAGCGGTTCCTGTTGCCCGACGAAATGCGGACCTTCTTTACCGCACTCGCGAAAGAGGATCCGCTTTGGAGGGACTTCTTTCTACTTTGTCTCTTCACTGGGGGGCGGCGTGGAAACGTGGCGGCCATGCGGTGGGAAGAGATCGACCTAGCGGGCGGGCTCTGGCGGATCACCGGCAAGCAGATGAAGAACGGCCAGCCGATGGTTGTCGTGCTGGTCGAACCGGCCCAAGCGGTCCTTCGGTCCCGATTGCAGGCTGCCGACGATTCGGGATGGGTGTTCCCCAGTCACGGCCGATCGGGCGAGGGCCGGATAGTCGATCCGCGGAAGGCTTGGGCCCGGGTGGTGAAGAATGCCAAGATCAAAGATCTACGGATGCACGATCTACGCCGATCGCTCGGCAGTTGGCAAGCGGCGGCCGGGGCCAGTTTGGCCATCATCGGCAAGACTCTGGGGCACCAGGACCACAAGGCGACGCAGGTGTACGCCCGGCTCCAGTTGGATCCGGTTCGCGAATCGGTCGAGCAGGCTACCGCGGCCATGTTGACCGCCGGCGGGCAGGTGCTGATTGAGCAGCCGGCCAACCCCCAGCGGTCCCAAGATAGCTGAGTATCTCAGATTATTTTGACCGCCATTGGTGGCAATAGTTACACATGCGTAACTATCTTCACGAAACGCCCGCATTGCCCACTAATGCGCGTTGCTATTGGCGGATATCCCTGAATAATCAAAAGAAGACAATTCAATCGGGCTGATCGGCGGCTGATCCCCGCCAACGATCCAGCAAGGGACGGCATTGTGGTGCCACAACACCGCGATGCCGTTTTTTATTGCGCCAGATTGAGGCAAACAAACCCTTTTTCAAGTGAGGTTTACAATGGATTCTGCTGTATCAAGTGATTTGCTTACGCGCCCGCAAGCGGCCGCCTATCTCGGTATTGCAGTCCAGACCCTTGCGGTTTGGGCTTCCAATGGTCGCTACAACCTGCCACTGGTCAAGATGGGGAGCCGTGTTCGCTATCGCCGACGCGACCTGGACGCCTTCATCGAGCGGCGGACCGTGTGCAACGAGGTGGCCGAGTGATTGCCACCTTGTCACCGGACCGACGCGACCAGGAGGCCGACCTACTGCGCCTCTCGGCCGATGGGGTCAACGCGATTCTACGCAGCCTTCAGACCATCCCCGAAGACAGGGGGCCGGTCGATTCAGCCAAGAGCCACTTGACCACGGCCTGGTTGAAGCTGCAATCAGCTACTGGCCGGAGGGGGCATTGATGAGCACGACCACGCCCTGCCCGCGAACCAAAAGCGGCACGCCAACCATCGTTGTGTCGACGGACGAAACCGTCGTGGTTGATCGGGCCATTGAACTCCTCGCGACCGCGCCGAACGTATACCAGCGGGGTGGCTCATTAGTCCAGATTGTCCGCGACGCTAAGCCACCTCGAGGCATCGCTCGACCCCAGAGCGCACCACGGATTGCAACGCTCAAACAAGCGCGGCTGCAAGAGCTATTATCGTCCGTCGCAAATTGGGTGAAACCGAAGTCAGACGGCGAAGGGTTCGAGCGGTGCCACCCGCCGACCTGGTCAGTCAAGGCGGTCGAGGCGCGCGGCGAGTGGGGAACCGTCCGCCGGCTGGAGGGCGTGGTCGAAGTGCCGATCTTGCGAGCGGACGGGACGGTCTTACAAGCACCCGGATACGATGAGCAGACCGGCATTGTCTTCGAGCCGCAACAGTCGTTTCCGAACATACCGGACAAGCCAACCCGAGCCGATTCCCGGCAGGCAGCGGCCCACCTGCTGGAGGTCGTCGAAGACTTTCCTTTTGCCGATGAGGCCCACCGCGCGGCGTGGGTCGCCGCAACGCTCACACCGCTTACCCGGTTTGCTTACGATGGCCCCGCGCCGATGTTCCTGATAGACGCCAACGTCCGGGGAGTTGGCAAATCCCTGTTGACGGATTGCATCGCGCTGATTACGTCCGGCCGCGATATGGCGCGAATGACCGCGCCTCGGGACGATGACGAATTCCGCAAGCGGATCACGGCCATGGCCTTGTCTGGCGAACTGCTGATCTTGGTAGACAACGTATCCACCGCCCTGGGCGGGCCTGCCATCGACGCCGCGCTGACCGCGACCACTTGGTCCGATCGGATATTAGGCGAGAGCCGGATGGCCACCGGGATACCGCTGGTCGCGACCTGGTTTGCCACCGGAAACAACATCATCTTGACGGGTGACATAGTTCGCCGTGTGGCGCATGTGCGGCTGCAATCGCCAGAGGAAACCCCAGAGCAGCGCACGGGATTCCAGCACCCCGACCTACCGGCCTGGGTTCGGGCCGAGCGGCCACGACTGACGGCGGCGGCCCTGACGATGCTCAGCGGCTACTGTGCCGCCGGTCGGCCAAGCATGAATCTTCAGCCATGGGGGTCATTCCAAGCGTGGTCGGACCTCGTGCGCAACGCCGTTGCCTGGGTCGGCCTGCCAGACCCAGGCAAGACACGGACGCAACTCGCCTCCCAAGCCGACCGGGATAGTATCGCCCTTCGCCTGCTGATTGATGGCTGGAAGGAACTCGACCCGGCCGGGGCCGGCGTCACCACAGCGGTGGCACTCAGGACACTGGCCGACCACCCCAACGATTACGAGACGTTGCGCAATGCCATCGGTGAATTGATCTACACCCGAGACGGCAGGCCCCCGAGCCCTCGCAGCTTAGGAATGAAGCTGCATAACGTCCGCTTGCGGGTGATTGGCGGCCGATACCTCGACAAGCGAGACACTAGAATGGGGGCGCAATGGTCCGTCAAAGTGGTTGGAGAGTGCGGTACTAGTGCCGCAAATCACAATTGAGGGTACACCAAGAGGTCGCTTTGGCTAAATT
>CAZDHN010000600.1:0-4240 GCA_964505115.1 uncultured Planctomycetaceae bacterium | reverse complement strand
GGGCTGGTACATGCGGCACCAACGGCTGTAGTGGAAGATGTGGTTGTTCTCGGCGTAATGCCCGGCGGGCGTCAGTGTCGGGCGGTAACCGCCTTTGAGCAGCATGCCTCCGAGTCCGGTCTCCGTGACATCGCAGCCGATCACGCCGTGGCACTTGCCGCCACTGACGGTCACGGCCCAGGCCCCGGTGTTGCGGATCAGGCAAGCGGCGATGCGATTCCCAGTGCCTCCGCTGATGGTAACCGCCGTACCCCGGCAGGCTTCCAGCGTAAAGCCGCGGAAGGTCACGTACGATGCGTCTTTCATCGCCACGAGCGTGTCCACCAGGGACACGGTGGCATTGCCGCAGCTCGGCGCCGACGCGCCGAGCGGAGACCAGAAATACAGAACGCCCGCCGCGCGATCCAAGTACCACTCGCCCTGGCTGTCCAACTCGCACAGGAGATTGAAGCCGTAGAACCAGCGGTCCTTGCGGTACCCGGAGCCGTGGTAGGGCGGCTTGACCTCCAGGACACGTTTCCGGGGATCAATTCTGGCGATAGGGTGCCGTTGATCGCGCCAATCGTGGAACCAATAGCCGTGGACCCAGCCGTCCTTCTCTTGCATCCAACGCGATGGGCGGTCGCCTTCGTAGACAATCTTGCCGACTCGGCAGGTGTCCTGGCCGCGCCTATTCTTCTCGATCGGACCGGCTACATCCACCACCGGCGTGAAGCCCTGGTTTGGCCAACGCGCTAGCGTCATCGGACGGTCCAGGCTGAACAGCTCCAGGCCAGCCAGCGAGTGCGAGTCGTGCCAGTCCTGCTTCCCGTAGTCCAGGATACCCAGCGACTTCAGGTCGGCCTGAACGACGTGGCCTCGGGCTGGCGGGTCGAGCCTCGCCAGCACGCCCGCGTCCGTAACAGACACGAAGTTAGTGACGCGACGTCCGCCTACGAGCCGCACTTCGGCACCCGGCTTTGCCCGATACGTTATCGGAGCGTCCGCGGTTCCGGAGTCCTCCGTTGTCAACTCGAAGGGCCGTTCCATGCAGTAGCTGCCAGCGTTAACTTCCACCGTGCATCCTCGCTTGGGAAGTGTCCCAAGTCGCTTTAGGCGGCGAAGTTCGTCGCGAGCCCGCTCAAGGGTCGCGAAGGGACCATCGGTGCGGTCCGCGTTGGGCTGCTGAAGCTTTCCCGACCAGGCGTCGTTGCCGCCTTTCGCCACATGGAGGATTGCCTTCTCGGCGTCCGCCTGGACGGTAAAGGCCGGGACCATCAGCAGCAACAGGGATGCCAATAGGCGTCTATTCACTTTTCTCCTCCCAGTAGCCCTTGGGCACTCAGCCGTTAGGGCGCGAAATACTTTTCCAAGATTCGGGCCAGGATCTGTGTCCCGCGCTGGTTGGCGTGAACCGCGTCTCCTCGAAACCAGCCATAGGTCTTGCCGGAGTCCTGGACGTACCGCCACCAGGGGCCGGTCATGTCCAGGAACTCGCAGTGTTCCTCCGACGCCAGACGCATCAGGCGGGCCCGGTAGTCGTTCCCCTCGGGCTTAACGAAGCACGTCCACTCTTTGAGGAAGTCCGATCTCTCGGAGCCGAAAGCCGGGCTCATCAGCAGGATTTCCGGCTGCTGTTTGGCGCGGACCTGATGAATGACTTCACGGATGGAGTCCACGTCGTTGCGCTGGCTGATGCCGCCGATCATCAGCAGGTCGGGCTGGTGCTTGAGGACGTAATCCTCGACGCGGTTCTCGTCCTTGTACCACCAACAGCCGGTGGACCCGCGGACCGAGGCGATCGTCTTGATCTTGACCTTGGGGTACAGACGCTGCAACAACAGCGCGAATCCGGAGTGACAGGTCTGATTCATTATACTGTCGCCCAGCAGGACAATCTTGAGGCTGTCTCCCTCGCGGAGCCGCCGCATCGTGCGCGGGATGCGCTGCCAACGGCCCGTCGGCGGCGTGTAGCGCAGAGGGTCCATGGTGGCGTAAAGCCCGTCCAGTCGCTCCAGGGCCGTCTTCCCGGCATAGGGGTCCGCCACCTCGCCGTCCACCAGCAGGCACCCAATCCTCGTAAATCGACCTTTGCTTCCCTCGGGCTGCTTTGCGGCCACGCGCAGGTGGACCTCGTGGTGAAGGTTTGCATCAAGATTTCGGGCAAGGGCTCGGCTGCTGGGGCGAACGACTTCGGGGCAGCCCCGGTCGAAGTTCGCACAAGGCTGCCATTGGCCCCCGTCGATGGAGAACTCCAGGTCGCCCGTGTCCGGACCGATAACATCGAAGATGCCGATGCCCGCGCCCTTAAACTCGAGCCTCAGGGTCGCGCCGGGTGTATCGCTCACCAGCACATGGCGGAAGGGGGCAGTGGGACTCTGTTGGCCGACACGCCACTGACCCGTGAGTTGGGCCACCTCGTAGGGTACGCATTGGGCCTTCACCATTGGCGCTGTGGTCAGCTCGGACGGGAGAACGCGCTTGGGTGGCCCCCGCTCCGGCTTGAAGTCGGCTTTGCATCGGGTAATGAGTGGCTTGACTGCCTCGGCGTACAGGGCATGGCCTTGGGCGGTCGGATGGATGCCATCCTTGCTGAACGCCTCGAAGTCCAGTTCCCCGGCCAGTATCTTCCGGGCCACGAACTGGCCCATGTTGACCGAGGGGACGCCGTAGTGCTCGGCAACCTTCTCATGCCATTGGATGACCGGTGGAACCCCGCCTTCCTTGTACGCTGCCAGATCGTCTTGGCGAAGCCCGTACAGGAAGACGAGGTCCGTGACGGGGTATCTAGTCCAAAGTTGTCGCACCAGACCCTCCAGCGCGGCACACACCTGGTCCTCCGTGGCGTCCGCGTCGTCAGTTGCTACTTCGACGAACATGATCGCGGCGGGCAGGTGTTGGCCGTACACGGCCTGTCCACGGGCGGCGCAGAAAGCGGCCCACCAAGAGCCCGTGCCTCCGGCAATGACTGGAGAGCCCCCGCTCGATCCGGGGAACGTGGTTCGTAGACAACGCATCACTTCCGTGCGATACGAGGGCCCGGGCTTGCTTGCGCCCTCGCCGAATGTGGCCGTGCTCTCCACGAAGATGGTGTTGATCCAGGTTCCAGGCTTCAGCTTGTATGGGCAGTGTGACAATCCGGCACGCACGTTGAGGTACTCCTCCGCGCCGTTTGCTACGGGAGCCAGAAAACCGATCAGAAAACTAAATAGGACCATTCGGCAGATCCAACCGCCGCGAGTAGGCACGATATGGTCTCCTTCGTTGGGCAGCAGGTCACTTGCGGGAAGGCGCCGGGTAGCCTGAACTCGATGGCGGCCCCCCAGGGTATTGCCAATGACGAGCCCGACGAGCCTTCCACGTTGACGGTCAACAAACAGCATGACGACATTGTACCGTTGCCGACCACGGCTGTCAGCCTGCGGGACCTACTACCCAACAGGCCAGCCCTAACCTCATACGCCCTCGACGATTACGGCACGATAGTCAGCGCCTCGAAAGCGATGCTCGCGCACCGAGTCCGGCACTCCAGCAGACGTCTGGCAAGGATATTTAGGCGGCCAGCTCGCCGCCAAACGCACCTCAGAAGCCGGATTTCTGAACTGGCGACCGGATTTTTCCTCGCTGCCGCGGGATGCCGCGATCGAGTTCCGGCAGTCACGGCCGCGCCAAATATCGAAATCTGGCCCCGTCTCCCGGAAAAAAGCCGCTTCCGTAACGCCAATTTAGCGATCCCGCTTCGCATCTTGGACGCGGTGTAGCGAACGGCTTATACTGATCCAAGAATCCACTCACTGTTGGAAGAAGCCTTTCAATCGAGATCGCTGACCCCAGACCAGAGGGCTAAGCCGCCATGCTGAGAACACCGGCTCTGAACACCGCATTTTTCGTTCTCGCCGCGATCGTGGGAACGTGCGCCGCCCAGGTCGTCGCCAACAGCGATTTCACGGCGACAGCGGCGGACGGCGCCGCGCCGAGTGGCTGGACATTGCCCGCCGGCAGTTCGTGGCGCAGTACGAATGCGGACGGCTACAATGGGCATCACTCGCTGCTGTACCAGGCGCGAAGCCGGACCGCCGCACACCCGGCAACCCAGGAAGTGACATTGCCGCCGAACCAGACCCGGGTACTGACGTGTGCCCTCAAGACGGATGGAAAAATCACGCCGGTCGTGCGGCTCCGCGGCGCGGGTGAGGGTAGAGCCGAGCTGGTCCGGCTTGTCGGTACCGGCGTGCCGGGGCGTTGGCAGCGCTACGCGGCG
>CAZDHN010000599.1:0-4242 GCA_964505115.1 uncultured Planctomycetaceae bacterium | reverse complement strand
CGCACCCTAATGTTGGCGATCCCGTGGCCCAGCTACGCTTCAACCGGATGAACCCGAAATAACACTCGATTTATTGACCCTTGCATAGCCAATGATCGAGGGCGAAGCCCGGTTCCCCGGCGAAAACCCCCTTGATCCGCGGATTGACTATGCAAAGATCAATAAGCGGTTGGCCGACCGGTGGCCGCGGGTTCGGGTTTTCAGAAACGGCCGTTTGTGGTGAAATGTCCCTGTGCGGCGTATTCTTCTTCCGCGGAGCGAAGACAAAAAGGGGCCAAGAAAGTGGTCAGTACGGTATCGGAACGGTTCGAGGCTTTGGCGGCCCGGGCGAAACAGGCCAACAAGGACCGAATCACGGGCCGGAAAATTGTCATTCAGGTCGGCTCGGCCACTTGCGAGCACGCCGCCGGCTCGGTGGAGGTGTTGGACGAGTTCAACAGGCACCTCGTGGCTTCCGGGCGTGACGATATCGTAATACATCGGACGGGTTGCACGGGCCGTTGCAGCCGGGAGCCGATCGTCGGCGTTCTGGTGCCCGGCCAGATGCCGGTCAAGTACGAACTGGTCGATCGGCAGTTGGTCCACGAGATTTTCACGTCGCACATCTTGGGTGGCAATCCGCTGCTGGATCGGGTCTTGGACGGGCCGATCAAGCAGACGCACCGTCATGAGATATTGTTTTGCGGCAGCGTGCGTTGCGGTTGGGAGGAAGGCAGTCGGCTCTGTGGCGACGTACTGGCCGATAAGCTGCGTGCCGCCGGACTGGGGTCCGAGGAGGTACAGCTCGCGCCGGCCAACTGTTTTGGCGCTTGCGAGGCCGGCACGCAGGGCACCTGTTCGCATCTACTGGTGCGGCCCGACAAGGTCCTCTACCGCGTGCAAGACGAAGCCGACCTGGACGAGATCATCAGCGCGCACCTCAAAGAGGGCAAGATCGTCAAGCGTTTGCGGGTATCGGGTAAGACGGTCGGCCGGAAGTTCTTCGAGATGTACGGCGACGTGGCCTTCTTCAATCGCCAGAGCCGCATCGCACTGCGGCACAACGGCGTTATCGACCCGGAAAGCATCGAGGAGTATTTCCACTATCGGGGTTTCCAGGCACTGGCGAAGGTGCTGGAGAAGGGCGATCCCGGTTGGGTCGTCGAGGAGGTGAAGAACTCGAAACTCCGCGGACGCGGCGGCGGCGGATTCCCAACCGGCGACAAATGGGCCATGGGCCGGGCGGTCGAGGCGGAGGAGAAGTACATCATCTGCAACGCCGATGAGGGCGACCCGGGCGCGTTCATGGACCGCAGCATGCTCGAGTCGGACCCCTTGAACGTGGTCGAGGGCATTATCATCGGCGGCTACGCGATTGGCGCCGGGCGCGGTCTGTTCTACGTTCGGGCCGAGTACCCCCTGGCAATCAAGCGAATTCGCACGGCGATCGACAATTGCCGAGAATGGGGGCTGCTGGGGGAGAACATCCTCGGGTCGGGTTTCGACTTCGATCTGGAGATTCGCCTCGGAGCCGGTGCGTTCGTCTGCGGCGAGGAGACCGCTCTGATCCATTCGATTGAAGGTCTACGCGGACAGCCGCGGATCCGGCCACCCTATCCAACCGAAAGTGGACTCTGGGGCAAGCCGACCGTAATCAACAACGTGGAGACGTTCGCCAACGTGCCGGCGGTCTTGATCTACGGGGCCGACTGGTTCCGCCGAATGGGAAGCGCCAATAGCGGCGGCACCAAGGTCTTCGCCCTGGCCGGCAAGGTGAAGCACACCGGCTTGGTCGAGGTTCCGATGGGAACGACGCTTGCTCGAGTTGTCCAGGAGATCGGCGGCGGCGTGGCGGGCGACAAGCGGTTGAAGGCCGTTCAGACGGGCGGCCCGGCCGGCGGATGCATTCCCGCCGAGTGGCTCAACACGCCGATCGACTTCGACACGCTGGCCAAGGCCGGCTCGATCATGGGAAGCGGCGGCATGATCGTTCTGGATGAAGACGATTGCATGGTCGACATCGCCAAATTCTTCACCGCATTCTCCCAGGACGAATCGTGTGGCAAGTGTACTCCCTGCCGGGAGGGTATTACGCGAATGCTCGAGATACTGGAGCGGATCACCGGCGGCAGCGGCACGCTGGAAGACATCGAGAAGCTCGAGCGGCTGGCCCGGCTGGTTAAGAAGTCGTCGCTTTGCGGTCTGGGCCGCGCCGCGCCCAACCCGGTGCTCAGCACGCTGGAGCACTATCGCGACGAGTACATGGCCCACGTTATCGAGAAGCGGTGTCCGGCCAAGAAGTGCCAGGCGCTGGTTCATTACGAGATCGACGAAGAGAAATGCACCGGTTGCACCGTTTGCGCCCGGAACTGCCCGGTGGAGTGTATATCGGGCACGCGCAAGGAAGTCCACGTGATTGATTCGAAGCGTTGCATAAAGTGCGGCCGCTGTTTCGAGGTCTGCCGGTTTGAGGCGGTGCGGCGAACATAGGGCGGCAGAGCCGCCAACCAAACCGGTGCTGCCGCACCCGTTGGTCGCCACACTTTGTCAAAAACTTAACGATCCTTGAGAGTGGAAGTATAGAGAAAGGTAGCGGTGATCAATGCAAGAGAAGCAGATTTCCCTGACGATTGACGGCAACCGGGTTGAGGTTGCCGCGGGGACCACGATTATGCAGGCGGCCGAGCAGTTGGGTGTCTTCATTCCGCGGCTCTGCTACCATCCCGACTTGAGCCTGGCCGGCTCCTGCCGCGTATGCATCGTGGCGGTGGAGGGCGTGCCGCACTACATGGCCTCGTGCAGCGTTCCGGTTTGGGAGGGGATGTCGGTAACGACCAACTCGCCGGAGATCCGTCGCGCCCGACGCGATATAGTCGAACTACTGCTGGATAACCATCCCATGGACTGCCAGACCTGCGAGCGCGACGGCCGTTGCGAGCTGCAGAACCTGGCCTATTCATTGGGTGTGCGAGAGCGGTTATTCGAGGGGCAACGGAAACAGTTCGACATCGACGATTCCGGCAGTTCCGTGGTGCGCGATCCGAACAAGTGCATACTCTGCGGCCGCTGCGTGCGGGTCTGCGCGGAGATTCAAGGTGTCACGAACCTGAGCCAGCACGGGCGGGGATTCCATACGGTGGTTGGACCGGCGCACCTGGGCAAGATGGACGAATCGGTCTGCATTCAGTGCGGGCAATGCATAAACGTTTGCCCCACCGCGGCCTTCCTGGAAAAGCGAAGTACGGAAGACGTCTGGCATGCGCTGGCCGATCCGGACACGCATGTCGTCGTGCAGACCGCGCCTTCGATTCGAGCGGCGATCGGCGAAGGGTTCGACCTGCCACCGGGTACTCCCTGCACCGGACGGATGGTCACGGCACTCAAACGCCTGGGGTTCGACGCCATCTTCGACACGAACTTCGGGGCCGACCTGACCATCATGGAGGAAGCACACGAGTTTCTCATCAGGCTGAAAGAAGGGCCGCTGCCGATGATCACCTCCTGTTCGCCCGGCTGGGTGAGCTTCATGGAAAAGTTCTATCCGGAGTTGATCCCGCACGCTTCCACCTGCAAATCGCCCATGAGCATGCTCTCCGTGCTGGCCAAAACCTACTATGCCGAGAAGGTCGGCATCGATCCCGAGAAGATCTTCGTGGTGGCGGTAATGCCCTGCGTGGCCAAGAAGTACGAATCCGAGCGCCCCGAACACCTCCAGCCCAACGGCGTACAGTACACCGACGCCGTGCTTACCACGCGCGAACTGATTTGGATGGTGAAGTGTTACGGGATCCATTTCGCTTCGCTTCCCGACGACCAGTTCGACAGTCCCTTGGGTATCTCCTCCGGGGCTGGCGACATATTCGGCACGACCGGCGGCGTAATGGAAGCCACGCTACGGACGGCCAGCGAGTTGGTTACCGGCCGGCCGGCCGATCGGCTGGAGTTCACGGAGGTTCGGGCGGTCGAGGGCCTGCGCGAGACTTACGTGGCCATCGGAAAGCACAACATCCACATCGGCGTTGCCAACGGGTTGACCAACGCCAAGATTCTCTTGGACAAGGTCGTCCAAAAGAAAGAGGAATTCCATGTGATCGAGGTGATGGCCTGTCCGGGCGGCTGCATCGGCGGCGGCGGCCAGCCCTATCCACACGAAGGTTTCAAGGTACTCGATCCGGAGTTATTGCGCAAGCGGGCAAGCGCGCTCTATTCCATCGACCAGGGCAAGACCATCCGTAAGTCGAACGAGAATCCAGACATTAAGAC
>CAZDHN010000598.1:0-4261 GCA_964505115.1 uncultured Planctomycetaceae bacterium | reverse complement strand
CATCTCGTCGCTAGTTTCGCGCTGCCACGCGGCGAGTTGTTGCGGGGTGGGCTTGTAGTCTCGTCCATGGTCGGGGGCCTCCCATTCCGGCGGCGTATCGCCGCGGCGTCCGCGACGAACGCGGTACGAGAGCGTTTCCCAACTGCCGGCCATGACCATGCCTTCGCGCTTCAGCCATTCGGGTCTTTGGTCGGGCGGAGCATTCGTCGGCCTGGCCGCACTGGCGCACACCGAGCAGACGAGGCACAACAGGACGCCGATCACTTGTTGGACGAACATCGGCAAGACCTCCAAATCAAAGTTAACTAATTGCCAAGGAGCACTCCCATAGATATCCGGCACGGTCGGCCGTGTCGGTTTCGCCGATGAACAGCCGGCCGTCGGGCGTGAAACACATGTCGTGGGCGATGAACAGAGCAGTGCCCGTCTCATCGTCGCGAATATGCCCGAACACTTCGAAAGTCCGTTTCCGGCGGTCGTAGGCGAACAGGTAACACTCGCCCAGGAAACCGGCGACGCCGTAGAGCCGCCCGTCCGGCCCCACCTCCATGGCGGCCATGCGAGTCTGCCGCGGGACCGGTTTTCCGAGAGACTCCGTCTCGGCGGTCTCGGGAACGATTCGCACCAGTTCGCCGCTCGTCGTGCCCACGTAGAGATAGCCATCGCCGCCGTTGAGCATCATGTCGACGGGACCCGCGCCGGGGAACATCAGGCCCGCTGCTGAATTGGTATTGGGTAGGCCGTGCGGGAAGAAGTGCATGCGGTTCGCGTCGGGATCGTATTTGAACAGATTGTGGGTCCGGTTGCTCCAGGTAGCCCAAATACATCCGCTGTCGTCGATCGCCATTATGTGTGGCACACTGCCCACATATTGCTCGAAACGAGTGGCTCGCGCGTTGATGTCGAAGACAAAGAACCGGAAGACGGGGTAGCTCACGCCGTAGATCAGGCCTCGCTGGTGGTCGACGGTGATCGTCTGTATATAGTCGGGCGGCACGGGTCGGCCGAGAAAATCGTAGCTGCCAGTGCAAAAGTCGTAGCGAAAGATGCGTCCCCCCGGCGCTTCAGTGCGCTGGTCCTCCCGATGCAAACCCGCCGTGGCGCCGTAGACGCCTCCGTCGGGCCCAAGCGACAGGGAGCGATGAATCTTGATCTCGAACCGTTCGCTTACCGACGGATAATCGAGTGAATACCAGGTGCTCGTCCGGGGGTCGAATTCGTACATCAAATCCGTGTCGAAACAAGTCAAGCCACACACGATCCGCTCCCGCTCGGGGTGGTAGAGCAGGCTGGTGGTGGAGATCAGGTTGTGGCACCAGTCGGGTTCGGCATGGAAATCGCGATAGCCAAGCGTACTGAGCGGCACGGAAACGGGTTTTGTGATTTCGCGGAGGCGATGGACCCTGATTTCCATCCCTGATTCGATGTTACGGCGGCGGCGACAAGCGAAAGGAAGCGTTTTCACGGTTTATCTCCGGATGATTGACGGGATGAACGATTGCCTACGCATCGCGCGGCGAAGACCAACCCCACTCCAACAACGACGAAGGCGCCCCCCAGCACAACACACGGCAGCATGTCACTCGGCCAGGTGTTCATAAGCCCGATTGCGAACAGCGCCACGCCCAGACCGAGTGTCACCAGCCCAACGATTCCGAAAGGAGAGGGTCCGTCCGCCGCTTGTGGCGGTGGCGGATCGACAGGGCGAGAAAGCCGGTCAAAGAAATCAGCCACCATCCGCTGCTTGGCCTCGCCAGGCTGGGTCAACCACGACACCACCAGGAACACGACGAGTGTCGTTGCGATCGAGCCGAGTGAATACCACTGGTAACTGTTGTATGGGGCATCGGCGCCGAACTTCAACGCCGCGCCCACGGCCATTCCCATGATTAGCGAGGACACGGCGCCGCTGGAAGTACCCCTTCGATAGACCAGACCCGCCAGCAGCGGCACGGCCATGGGACCACCCGTAATACCGAACGTGGCCAAGATAGTGTCAAAAAGGCCCTGCTCCTTGATCAATACAAACGCCACGACGATCGGCACGACTCCGGCCAGCACGGTTGTCACCCGGCCAACGTTCATTAGTTCCCGCCGTGAAGCTCCCGGACGGATGATCCGCTGGTAGACGTCTCGGGTGAGGATGCTGCTGATGACGTTGTATTCGGAGTCGAGCGCCGACATGGTGGCGGCGAACATTGCCGCGAGCATCATGCCCATCATGCCTGGAGGCAGCACCTTCATGGCCACGCCGACGAACGCCTGATCCGGATGTTCCAACCCGGGCAACAGGACCCACGCGGCGATGCAGGGCAGCATGAACAGCGGCATGGTGAAGATGTAGAGCGTACCGCCCAGCAGGCCGACTCGGCGGGCCGCGCGCTCGTCGCGCACGCAGTAGAAGCGCTGGATAAGCACCCAATTCGAGTTGAACGACACGATCATTACGGCCAGAAAGGCGACCCAGAACCCCGGCTGCATGTGTTGGTTGAACGGGCGAAGACGGTCTGCCGGCAACGACGCGACAAGCTCGGCCCATCCACCCGCCGCATGTATGCTCATCGGCATCAGGACGGCCGTGATACCCAACAGCACAATGAACTGCACGACATCCGTCACGGTCACCGCCCACAACCCGCCGAGCAGTGTGTAGCTCAGCGTGATGATGCCGGAGGCGAGAATGCTGACGTCCAAGCCGATCCCGGTGGCGGCATCCACGAAGAAGGCCAGGGCGAAGACACGCGCGCCGTAGTTGATGAATTCCACCGGAATTCGCGCCCAGACGAAGAGTTGCCGGACGCCAAAACTGTAGCGAGTCTCGAGGAACTCCAGGGGCGTGATGATCCCCGCTCGCCGCCAGAAGCGAGCAAACACCAGTCCGGCGATGAACAGCGCCGGCACAACCGACCACAACATCGTGATCGCCGGGAACCCCCACTCGTACGCCCGACCCGCATAAGCCACGAAAATGTACGTGCTGAAGATGGACATGTAAAAGCTGATCCCGGCGACCCACCAGGGAATCTGGTTGCCGCCGGCGTAGTAGTCGCGGATCTCCGAGATGAAACGGAAGAAGTACGCGCCGATCGCCACCATCAGCCCCATGTAGACGGCGATCATCACGTAGTCGGCGGTGGTAATAGTTGCCATGCGATCCAGTGGAGGAAAATACCCCTTCACCTGGCCAAGCGAGGGACCGCGAAATCAAGGGTGCAATCCTTCTTCGGCAAAGCGACGGTGGTTTGGTGGGTTGGAAATAGCGGAAGGGTTATCTCTTCAGAGCCTTCGCCCCGGGGTGGGTGGTCGTAGCCGATGATTGTTACCAGGTAAGGACCGCCCACGATTCCCTTGCCGCGACTGGTGGCGTACCGACCGTCGCTAATCAGGGCGAAGCTTCCCGGGCCAATGTTGCCTTGTGAGCCGTCCGGCGCGAAGGTGATTTCACCGGCCGCCACCGGCTTGCCGGCGAAGGTCACCGCGCCAGACAACTCGTAACGCACCGGACCACTCTCCTTCGCGCCGCATCCGGCCAGCCAGACCCCGGCGGACAACATCAGCGCCGTGCACGAGACGGCCCGTGAAAGTGAAGGGACTTGTGCAACGCTCATTGCGGCGGGCCTCCCAGCGGCAAGCCGTCCTGGCGGATTGCCGACTGCCGGTAGACCGACAGGTCGATGTTCTCGCTGGTGAACCGTACCGACCCGTCGGCCATGGCGAAGTGGCACCCGCCCGGGTGGAAGCTGCCGAAGAGTTTGGACATCTGCGAGAACATGTCGGGCACGTCGGGTGGCGATATGGGCTCTCCGCCGCTTCCCGGAACCGAGTTGATCGAGAGCACCGCCCCGGCCAGCGTGTACGGGTTGCAGGAACTGTCCAATCGGACGCCCGAGGCCCAGCCGCCGAATGTGCTGCCATCGAAACGATGCGGGGGCGTGGGCACGTAGCGCGTCTCGCCAAGCATGAACACGTTGGACGATCCGTCGCGAATGTCCGCAAAGCGGATGCTCGAATTGTGATAGAGCGTACCATTGAGGAAGAATACCCTTGAGACGTGGCTGCAATCGGCATCCGCAAGGGGGCCGCCCCCTTGAACGCCGAAGTAGTTGATGTTGTTCACCTCGCTCTTCGAGTTGGGGTTGGAGGGGCACTGGTACTTGTTCAACGGCCGGAGCCACGCCACGTGGTTCGCACTCTCCTCGCTGCCGCCGCCGTGACACTGCGAGGTGTTGGTGAAGGTGCTGTCGAAATCGAACTCTTCGTG
>CAZDHN010000597.1:0-4261 GCA_964505115.1 uncultured Planctomycetaceae bacterium | reverse complement strand
CCCGGCAAGCCGAACTCAACACGGCGGTTTCCGAGAAACCTGATCTGCCCCAGCCGCTGTTGACGAGATTGCGCCGCCACCGCTGGTTGCGCGGCGTGTGGTACGGGGGGAAATGACGTGCGGGGCGCACCCCTAAAAATCAGCCCAGTGGGACTCCCACTTCGGCGCCGCTGTCCTCGGTGGGTAAGTGTTCGGCGATCCCCAACTCCTTTCCAAGTCACTCGATTGCTTCATCGAATAAATCCTGTGACACGGTCGTGTAGTGCCTCTCGGCGATCCGTGCAGCGGCAAGCGTCATCCGGTGCTCCTGCGTGGACGGGGAGTTGGCGGCTCCGCGCTGAGCGCGGCCATGTGGGGCGCGTTGGCGCCGCGGCTCACGAGGTGCTGGTGGATGCGGGGTGGGGGCGTCAATGCTTTCCACCGGCTGCCTTATCCGAGCCCTTTCCCCAACGATAGACCGTGCTCCTGTCCACGCCCACTTCTTCGGCAATCTTGGCGACCTTGAAGCCTGCCTGTCGCATCCGTTGGATCTTGCGAATCGTGTTGGGGGAGATGTTGGACCCACCCTTTTTCCGGACCTCCGGGAAGGGCGTCTCAACCGACGACCAAATAGGACGCAGTTGTTGCCCTACGATGTCGATTGCCTCGAAGACTTTTGCGAACGGTCGGTTCGTATAGACATCCAGAAGCTCATCCGACTTCACTGGTGTGCCGTGGCACAGAAACACGCCGGCGACTTCACCGCCCGCTTCGGCGCGGACAAGATTCGCCGCTGTCTTCCTGAGTTTTCCAAAACTCAGTTTCCGAAAACTCTTGTGTTCCTCACTTCTCCTGATTGTCTCAGTGAGCCCTCTCCACAGGTTGGGAATCTGAGGGTTTCGGTCATTGCTCTTCGTCCGTGCATCGTAGGGTCGTCCGCGACTGTTGACCAGGAGTGCGGTAACGGCTTCAGGGACTTGGACTTCGGCTCGCTGACGAAGCCACCATTCAACCGCCTCGACGGTAATCGGCCAGAGCTTCCACTCCCCGTAGACAGACGTCTTGTTCCGAAGCCGGAAGATCCAGCTATCCTCATCTGAAGTCGTGTACCGGATCTCTCTGCCTTGGGGATGCTTAGTGCGAAGATGTACGTCTTCTCGTTGAAGAGTTGCGATCATTTTAGCGTCGAAGGCACAGTTCAGCCCGAGAAGCATCAGGAGGCGCTTCAGCGGTGTTGCATGCTGCCACAAGACTTCAATCTCTTCAAGCTGATAGATCTCCACTTGCGAACGACGGACCATCGCCGCCTTCTCGCTGGTCGTTTCCGGAATCCTGATTGAAGTGAACTCCAGGTCATAAGGTCGTTTCCACGAGAATCCGGGAGTTGAGCCTAGCCACCGAATGAAATGCCGGAACTGCTTGATGCAGTTCCTGGCTGATCTCGCCGAAATCCGCTCTACCCGCTTGCCGGGCGGCCTCAATGCGAGCGTCTCTTGGAACAA
The DNA here is from genome assembly GCA_964505115.1 of uncultured Planctomycetaceae bacterium. Lineage (GTDB taxonomy): Bacteria > Planctomycetota > Planctomycetia > Pirellulales > Thermoguttaceae > CAZDHN01. The sequence goes on along the minus strand of CAZDHN010000597.1, from coordinate 2,780 downwards.
GAGAATCCTCGACGTGTCGAGGTCCGACAGTGGGCAGTCTGGAAGATGTTCCTGAAGGAACTGCGACTGCCGAACCTGCGTTGTTCCGGTTGCGTTCACAGTCCCATCGAGATCGACGTGTTTTCTCTTCAGGGCAGTGGCGTATTCCCTCAAGCCCGCGTGTAGAGTCTCGCCGGCCCCATTGCGGCAAGCCATTCTTCGACCTCGCTCAATGAGCCGGGTTCCTTCCTCGCGGAGTTCCGCTTCAGCTTCTCCTTGCTTCTGGGCATCATCGAGTTCGATATGAATGATCGGGACGTCATGACGAAGCCGATCCAGCCAGTGTCCTACGGAAGGGCTACCGAGTCCGAACCCGCCGAGATGCTCAGGCAATGGCACTCGGGCAATGGAATGGCCCTTGCGGATCGCCTCGGCAATCGTGAGCATCACCTTATCCCAAACAGGTCGCCCCTCGCGGACGTATTCCATCTCCGGCACACCTACCGAGACTATTGCCCCGGGCGAGGTAGACAGCGACGGCGTACCTGTCGCGGGATCACTCGGCGGGCGAACCAGGCGTCCGGCTGACTGCTCATCTTTCAGCCGAGCGACCTGCGGCATAGATCCCTCCCAGCGCCGGCAAACGGCCTCCCAGAGCGTCTCCAGCTTCAAGGTAGCGATCTTGGCCTTGGCCTCATCGTGGCCCAAGTAGAACTTGTGCTGACCGTAGCCATTGGGCGTCTGTTTCCAGCCCAAGTTACGAAAGAACCGGCCTTTGGCGTCCCGACGCAACTCCTTCTGTTTTGCCATAGCGCTGGCCCAATGAAAGTGGAGTCTTCCGTGTCTGATGACACTATTCTAGCGTAAGAATTCAGACATACAAGGGCAAAATCAGGCACAAAATCAGACACATCTGGCGAACCAGGGCGTTTTCAATGGTCTCTTGATTTATGTAAGTCCATTAAAAAACGCCACTTGCGATTTAAGGCGCAAGTGGCGTTATGTGGAGGCGGCGGGAATCGAACCCGCGTCCCGCGACACTTCCATGCAAGCTTCTACGTGTGTAGCCGGATGATTTGGAGTTTCGCGGACCGTACCCCCAACCGGCTGGGTGAACGGCCTACTAGTCGGCAGCTTATTTAATCCCGGGCGTGGCCAACAGCGACCCGGGACGAGCCGAAATTATGTGACCAGCTTTTGGGCCTCTCCGGCAAAAGCCCTCAGCCAGGGCAACCTATCTCTAGGCGGCCAGTACCAAGTTAGACTCGGCAATTAAAGTTATGGTCGGCTTTTAACGTGGCCCGCTGACCAACCACGACACGCCACTTGCACTTCATTTGCCCGGTCGAACCCAGTTCGCCCCCTCGAGGGCAGCGTCGGTCAATCGGACCTTTTGCAAAGGCCAAAGATCATCTCAGAGTGTAAGGAAGGTTAGCGTTGTGTACGCCTAACAAGTTTTCAGGAAAGGGGTTAGGGGCTAGGGGTCAGGGGACAGAACAAGTCTTGAGGGACGATTTCTCACTCGCCCCTGGTCCCTGGCCCCTGGTCCCTCTCCCTTTGCTACCTTGCGCTTATACTTTGACTAATCATTATACCGATTGGCTCGCGCTAAATCCATTGCCCGTTAGAGGAATTGCCAGGCCAGAACGGCCGGCCCCAGCAGCAATACCCACCATGCAAACCGGTAGAGGCGGCCTTCTTGCAGCCAATTGACCAGCCAGGCCAGCGAAGCCCAACCCACCAGGAAGCTGACCAGGGCACCAACTCCGAGTGCCACCAGCGGGGTGCCTTCGGGCGACTCCTTGAGCAAATGGAGCGTTTCGATCAGCCCGGCCCCGCCGATGGCCGGTATTGCCAGCAGGAAGGAGAAGGCGGCCGCCTCGCCTTTCTTCAGGCCCATGGATAGTCCGGCTACGATTGTCGCTCCGCTACGGGAAATGCCCGGCAGGATGGCGAAGGCCTGGAAGAGGCCGATTATCAGGGCCTGGCCGTAGCGCAAGTCTCGGCAACTGGTTTGTCCGACCTGATGCCGAGTGGACCAGACGAGCAATACTCCGGTCAGCGGAAACATGAATCCGGCCGTCACGGGGCTTTCCAGTAGGGGCGTCGCGCTGATTTTCAGCGGTATTCCGATCACGGCCGCCGGGATGCTTCCCACCACGATCAGCCCAATCACCCGGCGATCTTCGCCGAGAAGCGCCAAAAGACGACGCCAATAGAAGACGATGATTGCCAACAGCGTGCCCACGTGCAGCACGATATTGACGGTGAGCTTCTCCTCGATCGGCCGGCCGAGCTGCTCCAACAACGCGGCCCCAACGACCAGATGACCTGAGGAACTGATCGGCAGGAATTCGGTAACTCCCTGAACGATGGCCAGGATAACAATTTCGAGTAGAAGCATTTCTGGTGGTTTACCGCTTTGGAGTTTATAGTTGCCGCCGACGGGTATTCACCCGACTGGCCGTTGTAGTACACGGATATCGGGCCAAAGTAAAGCCTCATTTGACCCGATCGGCCCGGCCTTGTCCGGCCCGGCAGGGCGGATGGGGTTGGGTAGGGAGGATGGGCAGGCCGCTTGGGTTGGTTCAGGGTGCAGGAACGGGCTTCTGAAGAGTCTCGCGCAAAGCCGCAAAGAGGCCAAGTCGCAAAGGGACAGGAAATGCCTATGGTGTTCTAATCCGTGCGTATCCGTGATATCCGTGGTTCCATCCCCCACTTACGATCGGGCTGACCGTAGTGCATTCCCCAGTTCGCCCAAATCCCAGTTCGCCCAAATCCCAGTTCGCCCAAATCCCAGT
>CAZDHN010000596.1:0-4270 GCA_964505115.1 uncultured Planctomycetaceae bacterium | reverse complement strand
TGCCCGTTGGATTGCCCGTTGGATTGCCCGTTGGATTGCCCGTTGGATTGCCCGTCGGTCGCGAATACGGCTTGGGCGACCGGCCGGCCGTCGACGTGGAACTCGGCGGTCAACTGGCAGTTAACCCGGCCGAATCGGGCGAACAGATCGACGGAGGTGTTTTCGCCCGGCGATAGTTGGCAGAGAGGTTCCGCCGGCGACCAAACGCGGCTGGGTACACCGTCGCCGTCGGGCACGGTGATCGAGAGCCGGCCCTTGACCGCCCGGCTGCCGCCTTGAATGGCAACCCGAACCGGCGTCCAATTGCCAACCTTGTAACGGCCGGCGAAGCCCACTTGGATGCCTACTATCTCGGGTTGCTGGGCCGCGTCGCCGCGCGCATAGGTTCCCGCGAGAAGTAGCGGGAGCGACAATGCCAGGGCAACGACCGGTCGAATCATGGTTTTCCCGAGTCCGGACAAGTGCAGGTGAACCGTCCGCAGCCCGGGCAGCCGGAACCGTATTTCTTGGCCACGGCCTCCGTCAGGTCGACGCCCGCCACGTTGGCGATCGTGGTTAGCCAGGCCAGCACGTCGGCGAACTCGGCCGCCAGATGCTCCCGCGGTCCTTCCCGAAGCGCCGAGGCCAACTCGCCAATCTCCTCCATCAGCCACATGAACGTCCCGTCGATGCCGCGAGCCTCGTCCTTCGGCAGGTACATTTTTCGGATCAACGCCTGGAACTCGGCCAGCGTAATCGGCGTCGGTTGCTCGGCTTTGGAAGGCAGGTCGCTCGTCACGGTTGGTTTCCTCGATATAACGGCTTGTATATCCGAGCCGCGGTGTCCTCACCGCGAGTCACGACGCCCCGCAACCCTCGCCCCGAGGACGGGGCGGCTACAGTACTCAGCAACACCATGTCTGATGGGTGCCACTGGCGTCTCGCCAGTGCAATACAAACCGGGGCTTGCTCGCTATTGTTTCTGGAACTCGTTGTGCGTATGTGCGGATTCTCGCCGCTTGTACGGCCACAAATCGACTGACGCAAAATGGGCTCTGGGAACACCAGCGAACAAGCTCCGGGCCAATCAGCACTGGCGAGACGCCAGTGGCACCCTGCAACCACCCATCAATTGTCCCGTTACCGAGCACTAGCCCACATGACGCCAGTTGTCCCCCAAACAATACATTATCCCAGCTTTGCCGGATTCAGCAACCGCCAATAGGCCCCTTTGACAGCCCGACCGACCGACCGTAAGATTGGCGTGATACGTCGATTCCCGTCCGATTCTCTCCCGCTAACCATCTGCTAACGCCATGACAACCAAAATCTCGTACGACGATTTCTCAAAACTGGACCTTCGCGTGGCGACCGTCCTTTCCGCCCGCGAGCACCCCAACGCCGACAAGCTGCTGCTTCTGGAGATTGACGCCGGCGACGGGCCCAAGCAGATTGTGGCCGGCATTCGTGGGCACTACTCGGCCGAGGAGTTGGTCGGCAGCCAGATCGTGGTGCTCAACAATCTGGAGGAAGTGATGCTCCGCGGCGAGGAATCAAACGGCATGTTGCTGGCCGCCAGCGACGGCGACCGCGTCGTCCTCCTCCGCCCCGACGCCGCCAGCCAGCCCGGCTCGACGATTGGCTAGGGGCGGCTAGTGCTACTCCAACAGCCAGTCGACCACGGTTACCAGGCCGTCGTCGTCGTGGCCGGGCGCGATTCGGTCGGCGGCCGCTTTGACCGGCGGCAGCGCATTCTCCATGGCAACGCCCAGCCCGGCCGCGCGAATCATCGGTATGTCGTTCACGTCGTCGCCGACCGCGCAGATCTCCCGGTCCTCGATACCCCAGCCGGAAGCCAGCCGGCGGACGGCCGACCACTTCGTCACGCCGGCCGGCGAAAACTCGCACATGAAACCCAGGTAACGCGGGCTGCGCAAGACGTGCGTCGTCAACCTATCGGGCAGCCGCCGACGCAAGGTGCCCTCCAGGTCGAGCATCTCCTGATGCGTACCCATCGTGAAGCCGGTGAACACGCCGGGCGGCGGATTTTCGAGCATGTCGGGAACTATCCGCCCACAACCGGGGTTCATGCGGAAATATTCGTTCAACTCGGGGCTGGATATCTCCAGCGACGCCGCGTAGAAATCGAACCCGTCGATGTGCGTATCGCCGCACAAAACGGGCGCGTAGCCGGCGGCGTCGACCATGCCGAGCGTTTCGCGAAGCACACCGTGGTCGAACTCCGCGCGGTAGAGCGTGCGGTGGTCGATCGGGTTCTTGATTAGCGCCCCGCTGGCGGTTATCAGCGGCACTTCGATCCCCAACGGTTCAACGAGGTGCAGTGTCCGCGCGTATCGGCGTCCGGTCGCCAGTACCAGATGGATACCCGCCCGGGAGGCGCGGGCCAGCGCCGCGCGCGTTGCCTCGGTCAACTCGTCACGGCTATTGACCAGCGTCCCGTCAACGTCGATTGCCAGCAGGCGGTATGAAGGCATGAGCACTCACGTACGTTTCAGGGCCATCCATTACGTTTCAACTTCTATCCATCAGAGCCGCCCCGTCCTCGGGGCGGGTAACGTTGAGTCTCGTAACCCGGTCATTTCCTGGGGCCACGGAAGGGGACAGGTCCATGTTTTCGGCCAACGATTTGTCCACGAAGACATCTCCTAGCCGAAAAATGGACCAGTCCCCGGCGTGGGTCAACCATCCATCTCCTCAAGCTGTTGTAGCGATTGTTCCTGCTCGCGTTGGAGGTATTTTGGGCCTTGGCGGATGCCGATGTGATTCCAGGGCAGGGGGGTGGTCAACGAATAAGGCCGATGCACGGTTGCCTCGACGTCGATTTGCGTCTCGGCCAACGCTTGCCGCCAGAGGTCCGGGTTGAAGTGCTCGTTCCAACTGTCCAGCCGGGCCCCAAGTTGCCAGGCTCGTTCGATTGTCGCGCCCAGCCGACGGTCGCCGCGCGAAAGTACGGCCTCCAGCAGGCTGCTTCGCGCGTCGTGGCACTTCACCTGCACGCTCCGCAGTTGTTTCCGACAGTGCAAGTGCTCGCGAGCTTCCTCGAAATACTCCCGCGTCTGCATTGCGTTCCATTGAAATGGCGTGTGCGGCTTGGGTACGAAGTTCGATACGTTGGCCACCACTTGCAGGAACCGGCCGGTGACTTCCTTACCCAGTCGGGAGATCGTTTCGGAAAGATCGATGATGCCGTCCAGGTCGGCCGGCCGCTCGCCCGGCAAACCACACATGAAATAGAGCTTCACCCTCCGGAACCCGCGGCCAAAGGCCGTCCGGCAACCTTCCAGCAGCGTCTCGGTCCGCACCGACTTGCCGATCTGGCGGCGCATGTCGTCCAGGGCGGCCTCGGGCGCCAGTGTCAAACCCGACCGCCGGTCGGTCCGCAGCATCTCGCTCGCGGTCAGCCAGTGTTCGTTCACCCGCAGGCTGGGGACCGATATGCTGACGTTCAGCGGCCGGAACACATCGTGCATCCGGCCGAGCAACTCGATGAAGTGTGGATAGTCGCCCGTCGATAGCGACAGCAGCGAAATCTCGTTGTAGCCCGTGTTCCGGTAAGATTCCAAGGCCGCCTCGACAATCGTCTCGACGCTCCTCACGCGGACGGGCCGCTTGGCGGTCGTGCTTTGGCAGAAGCGGCAACGCCAGGGGCAGCCACGCATGATCTCGATGGCGATCCGGTCCTGCACGCATTCCACGTTCGGCACTACCGGCGAGGTGGGAATCGGCTCGGCGTCCAGATCGGCCAAGACGGACGGTTCGATGAGCCCGGGCAGATCGTCGCGGCAGGGCAGGGGGGTGCTCGCTCGATCCTCGGCGAAGTCCGGACGATAGAACCGCGGCGCGTACACATGCGGCAGCCGGGCGGCCAATTGGGCCAACGCCTCCGACCGGTCATTTGAAGAGGACCGCGACCGCAACCACTCGTCGCACACTTGCGGCAACATCTCCTCGCCGTCGCCGATGACGAACAGATCGATGAACCGCGACATCGGCTCGGGGTTCGCCGTGCACGGTCCGCCGGCGATGACTAAGGGGTGGTCGAGCGTCCGCCGTTCGGCCTCCAGCGGGATCCGGCCCAAGTCGAGCATTGTCAGCACGTTGGTAGCGCACAAATCGTATTGCAGCGTGAACCCTAGCACGTCGAAGCCATCCAACGGCGTGAAGGTTTCCAGGCTGTAAAGCGGCAGCTCGTGCCGGCGGAGCAGCGCTTCCATATCGAGCCCGGGCGTAAACACCCGCTCGCAGGCCCAGTCGTCCCGGCGGTTCATCA
>CAZDHN010000595.1:1225-4286 GCA_964505115.1 uncultured Planctomycetaceae bacterium | reverse complement strand
TTGCTGCTAGCAACAACTTACGGAAAACTACGCTTCAGCCGGATGAACCATAATTCAGTTTATGGCGCACGCCCCCTCTCGGCAAGGGTGGGGGGCTAACAGGTCGTCGAGACAGGGTGCCACTGCTGGCCTGACCAGCAGTGCGAAGCAGAGTTACGCAAAAACACTGCTGGGCAAGCCAACAGTGGCACCCAAATGGTGGACAGCAGTCTGTTCTGCCGTATTCTCGGCCGTGAGCGATTACGAGCGTGGCCTTCTCTAATCGATTGCCGTCGTTCGTGTTACGAACATCCCATGCTGTTGCCGCAGTTGTAACACAGGTAACAATTGCCGTTGCGGACGGTAATCGCTCCGCAGTTGTCGCAGGGAGGCGCGTCGGTCTGAAACGAAGCGTATTGGTCATTCGGCGTGGAGTAGGACGCCGCGGGCGCCATCTGTTCCGCCAAGCCGGCACGCTCCAACACGGCGACAACGGCCTGGGAGATGGTGTCGCCTGGTCGCTCCGTGGCGGTGCCGCCAGCCGACCTGTTCGTCGAGCCGTTCGTGGCGCCGTTCGATGAGCCGTTTGTCGAGCCGTTCTTCGCGGAGGAACCGTTGGAGTTGGCCGATCCTTGCCCGGAATTCGGCCCGCCGGCCTTCGTGGCGGCGGGCCGGTGCTCTGTTTCCCCATCCCCCGGCCCTTCATTCCCTGGCTCGCCTTTCTCGGCCGTTTCGTCCGGCCGATTGGTTTCACCGAATCCCGGCAGGAAGGTCAATCCCAGCCAGCGGAATATGTAGTCGACGATGCTCTTGGCTATGCGGATGTCGGGATTCTTTGTATAGCCCATCGGCTCGAAACGGGTATGCGAGAACTTGTTGACGTACACATCCAACGGCACGCCGTATTGCAGGCTCATCGAGATGGCCGTTCCGAAGCAGTCCATCATGCCGCCCACCGTGCTCCCCTCCTTGGCCATGGTGATGAACAATTCACCCGGCCGGCCGTCGGGATAGAGCCCCACGGTGATGTATCCCTCGTGACCGCTGACGCTGAACTTGTGGGTTAGCGACTGGCGGGTGTCGAGCAAACGCTCGCGGCGAGGGGCGGTGACCACCTTCTCCTTCTGACCCTTCTTCTTCGTGGAGAGCGGTTGGGCACCCTTGGAGCCGTCGCGATAGACGGCCAATGCCTTCAGCCCCATTCGCCAACCTTCCATGTAGGCGTTCTTCACATCCTCGGCCGTGCAGTCGCCGGGCATGTTGACCGTCTTCGAGATGGCTCCCGACAGGAACGGTTGAGCGGCAGCCATCATCTTGACGTGAGCTTTCCAGAAGATCGAGCGGACGCCGTTGCGCGGCTTGAACGCACAGTCGAAGACCGACAGATGCTCGTCGTTCAGATCGCCCGCGCCTTCAACCGTGTCTTCCTTGTCGATGTGGGCCACGATCGACGCGACCTCGGAATCGGGATAGCCTAGCGTTTGCAGGGCCAGCGGAACCGTCTGGTTGACGATCTTCAGCACGCCGCCGCCGGCCAACTGCTTGTACTTGACCAGGGCGATATCCGGCTCGATGCCCGTCGTATCGCAATCCATCATGAAGCTGATCGTTCCGGTCGGAGCCAACACGGTCGTTTGGGCATTGCGGAACCCGTTGCGCTGACCATGCGCCAGCACGTCGTCCCACAACTCCCTGGCGAATTCCAGAAGATACTCCGGGCAGACCTTGATCTGTTCGACTTTCTCCCGGTGCATTTCCATCACCCGAAGCATCGGCAGGCGATTTTCCTCGAAAGCATCGAAGGGACCAACCACGGCCGCCAACTCCGCGCTGGTTCGGCAAGCCGATCCGTGCAGAAGCGCCGTAACTGCCCCGCACAAGCTGCGAGCTTCAGCGGAGTCGTAGGCATGGCCGTTGGACATAATCAGGCTGCCGAGGTTCGAGTAACCGAGCCCCAGCGGACGGAAGCGGTGGCTGTTGGCCGTGATCCGCTTGGTCGGGTAGCTGGCGTGATCGACCAGGATCTCCTGAGCGATGAACACCAGGCGACAGGCGGCCTGGAAACGCTTGGCGTCGAACGTGCCGTCCTCGCGACGGAATTTCATCAGGTTGATGCTGGCCAGATTGCAGGCCGAGTCGTCGACGAACATGTACTCGCTGCATGGGTTCGAGGCGTTGATTCGACCCGAGTTCGGACAGGTGTGCCAGCGGTTAACCGTCGTATCGTATTGCACGCCCGGATCGCCGCAGTACCAAGCCGCCTCGGCCAGCTTGTCCATCATCTCCCGGGCGGGGTAGGTCGGCCCTTCCTTGATCTGGTCGGTGACCCAGTGGGTGGTCCAGGGCTTGTCGGCGTCGACCGCCTCCATGAAGTCGTCCGAGAGGCGGACCGAGAGGTTGGAGTTCTGGAAGAGAACCGAACTGTAGGCCTCGTTCGCCTCGTAGCCCTCCTCCATCAGCAAGCGGGCCTTCTTCTCCTCCTTGCTCTTGCACTCGATGAAGTCCAGCACGTCGGGATGCCATATCTTCAACGACTGCATCTTGGCCGCGCGACGCGTTTTGCCGCCACTCTTCACCACTGCGGCAATCTGGTCGTACACACGCATGAACGACAAGGGACCCGACGGCTTGCCGCCACCGGCAAGCTTCTCGCGATGCGAGCGAAGCGTCGACAGATCGGTGCCCGTGCCCGAACCGAATTTGAAGAGCATGGCCTCGGCCCGGGCCAGCTCCATGATGTCCTCCATGTTGTCCTGCACGCTCTGAATGAAGCAGGCCGACGCTTGAGGGTACTTGTAAGCGTTCTTGGGCTGGACCACGGATTTCGTCTCCGGGTCCCAACGCCAATTGCACATCGCGCCCGTTGTGCCGTACTGCTGGTGCAAGCCGACGTTGAACCAGACGGGTGAATTGAACGAAGCGTGCTGATGCAGGCAGAGCCAGGACAACTCGCGATAGAAACGCTCGCCGTCATCGCGAGTGGCGAAGTAGCCGTCGTCGGTTCCCCAGTCGGCTATCGTTCGGCAAACGCGATGAATCAACTGCCGAACGCTCGATTCCCGTTCCGAAGTGCCGACCTCGC
>CAZDHN010000595.1:0-1125 GCA_964505115.1 uncultured Planctomycetaceae bacterium | reverse complement strand
ACGCGATGAATCAACTGCCGAACGCTCGATTCCCGTTCCGAAGTGCCGACCTCGCCATAGAAGTACTTGCTGACCACCACGTTGGTCGCCAACTGGCTCCAACCGGCGGGAATCTCGCAGTCGGGCTGCTTGAACAGGGCCTCGCCGTCATCGCCCTTGATCGAGGCCGTCCGCAATTCCCACTCGACCGTCTCGAACGGGTCGGCAACGTCGGCGGGACAGAAGACCGGCTCGACCGGCAGGCCTTTTGGGTTTTGGTTTTGGCTACTCTTCTTCACCTGATCGCGACCATCGGTCACTTCCCCCAGATTATCACGAACACCTGCTTCTAGGTTATCCATACCTAAGCTCCTTCCTAAATTCAACTGCGGCATCCATTCCAAATGCTGGACAACAGTACATAATAAATATCATTGCATCTACGTTTACAACCTCAATCAAACCGGCCGACAGCCGAATGACGGCCATGTCGACCCCTTCTTTTGGTGGAGGTGCGGTAGACTCCTACCACCAATATATTGTAGCGGATGCCTCCTGAACCACAATATACAGATGAGATCGTCCAAGTTTAGCCGGATCTTTGCTCCAGTCAATGACGGTTTTAATTCCGACCCGAAGGCCTTGTGGGAAACCGGTTTGCGAAAACTGGCCCCTGCTAGCACTGATAGCTCACGACGCACTCCCCAAGCCGCCAAACGCCTTGTTTTTTCGAGGTCCTGGCGTTTTCGGCAAAGGACAGTTTCGCCGACCCCGCCGAGCCGCTTTTTTGAAAAACTTTGGGTCAGTCGGGGAAGCTGGGAAAGACCGGTGGGCAGGGAGTGGTATTCCGAGCCGCCCCGTCCCCGGGGCGAGTCGCGTCGCGCCGCATAACGCGCGGTGAGCACACTGCGGCTCGGATCATTGACCCAGCTTTCCGCACCGGCCTACAATGTGAACTCGCCGAGGAAGATCCCGACACGTTTTTCCCGTCCCTCAGCCCGGTTTTGCCGGGGGATTGGTGGCGTGTCGATTGAACGCTGATTCACAATCGTACCGGTCCCCCGGCAAAGCCGGGGGCTAAGGGCAAAAAGCGGCTCTTCCGTTCTTAGGTGCAAAACGCTAGAAACACGGCCTTCAGGCCGGCGG
>CAZDHN010000594.1:0-4289 GCA_964505115.1 uncultured Planctomycetaceae bacterium | reverse complement strand
GCCCTGGCCCGGCTATTGGCCGCAAAACGAATGTTTCCGCGACCCGGTGCCGCTGGCCAAGGACTACTTCCTCTGCTCGCACGCGCCCCGTGATCGGTTCGGTCTGTATGCAATCGACCGCTACGGCAATCGCGAGATACTCTACCTGGACGAGTCGGTCGGCAGCATGTGCCCGACGCCGCTGCGGCCCGTAACCCGGCCACCCGTCCTGCGTCACGCGGAGCCGTCGATCGCGGCTTCCGGCGGCAAGCATCAAAGCGGTGAAGACGAGCTCGAGTGGGGTCAGTTCGCCATGGCCGACGTATACAACGGCATCGCGCACGCGGTTCCGCGCGGGTCGGTCAAATACATTCGCGTGGCTCACGAGGTCAAGGCCGAGCTATTGCCGATGCCCGACGGGACCTATCAGAGCGATCACACGCCCTTCATGAAATGGTACGCCTCGCCGGTGGACCGGATTCGCGGCCCGTACGGATGGCCGTCGTACGTGGCCAAGGGCACTTGGGGGCTTGCACCGGTTGAGGAGGACGGCTCGGCCCACTTCCGCGCGCCGGCCGGCAAGGTCCTCTATTTCCAGGTGCTGGACAAGGAGTTTAACGAGCTACAGCGGATGCGGAGCGTCGTGCAGCTTCAGCCGGGTGAGAAGCGGAGTTGCATCGGCTGCCACGAGGACCGCCGCCACGCGCCGATAGTCCGGCAAGGAATCGCTTTGCGTCGACCGGCGAGCAAACTCCAGCCGCCGCCTTGGGGTGCCGGCCCGTTCTCGTACGAGAAAGCGGTCCAGCCGGTTTGGGACGCCAAGTGTGTCCGCTGCCATGACGCCAAGGACAAGCAGGGGATCGATCTGAGCGGTACTCGCGATTACGACCGGATCCCCGCCTCCTACCGAACGGTGATTCTCAAGGGCCTGGTCCATCACTTGGACTGGGGCTACAAGTCCGGCGTGCCCTCGAAGGCCGAACCGCTGACCTTCGGCACCGTCAAGAGCAGGCTTTGGAAGCTGCTCGACGCGGGTCATTACGACGTGAAGCTGACGACCGACGAGATGCGGGCGGTCAAGTGCTGGACCGACCTGAATTGCCCCTTGTGGCCCAACTACACCTTCCGCGACAATCGCCCCGGCCCCACGCCACCCGGCCCGAATAAGTTGACCAGCAAGAAATAGACGGTTGGATTTCAGATTGCGGATTTTCGACTTCCGACCTCCCACTTGCCCATCGAGCGGTGCTCTTGGTAAACTAGGGACTTTCGAGGCGAGTGGCGGAGAACTGGTTGCCAGCCGATTTCGTAGCCGGATTCGCAAGAATTCGGTTTTTCGTGTCGCGGCTGACTTCTTGCGAATCCAGCTACGGTTGAATTCTTTCCCGCCGCTCTCCCAGCAAGTTCCTCACGGGCGGATTTCCAGCATGGGCGGGCACGAAACGAGCGATTCGATTAGCCTAAGCATCGGGAACGATGTTGCCGAGTTGGAACGTCTCAACCAGGCCGTTCACCCGTTTCTGGAAGATCGGAACGTCGGCGGCAAGGCCCGGCAGCTAATCGACTTGGCGTTGGAGGAAGTGATAACCAACATCATCAAGTACGGCCACGCCGACAACCGGCCGCACGAAATCGCCGTTCGCATCTCGCTCCCGCCCGGAGAGGCCGTTATCCGCGTCGAGGACGACGGCCATCCTTTCGACCCCTTGGCCCTCCCGCCGGTCGACACCAGCCAACCACTCGACGAGCGTTCCGTCGGCGGGCTGGGTATTCACCTGATCCGCAAGATGGCAAAGGCGATCGGCTACCAGCGCCTCGCCGGCAAGAATCGGCTGGAAGTGCGAATTGACTTGCAAGTAGAATAGTATCTTGCGCTGGTTCAACGCGCCGGGCAAGCCGCGCCGCTAAAAGGGATAAATAGACTCTTATCGGAGAACACACCATGTCGAAGGAACTTCCTCGTCGCGATTTTCTAAAGACCGTTCCGCTGGTGGCCACGGGCACGATGGGCGGATCAGTGGTCACCAGCGCTGGCGCCTTTGCGGATGAGCCGTCGCGGGACACGATTCGGGAACCGGCCCGGGACGTGCCCGTCGCTTACGACTGCGATGTCTGCGTCGTCGTCGGCAGTTGTACGGGTGTATTCGCCGGCGTGGCCGCCTGGCTCGCCATTGATTCGGGAAGCGACGTTGCCGCCGTCGACGCGGGCAAGCTTCGCGCCACGCTGAAGAAACAGGGCGCGGCCGTTATCTGATACTATGCGACAACTATAAAGCCGCGACCGGTGGTCGCGCTGCAAACCGCGAAAAACCGTGTGCCTTCTCCCCCGCGCGCGACCAACGGTTGCGGCTTTATAGGCTACTAAAGAGCTTCGGGCACGGAGGGGAAGATGGGGATGTAGGCGGCGAAGCCGGAGAGGTTGACTACCTCTTCAACCATGCCTTGCAGTCCGCACATCGCCAGCTTGCCCCCTTTGGCCTTGAGACGCTTGGCCACCATGAGGATGCATCGCAGTCCGGCGCTGCTGATGTAGTCGAGTTCTTCGAGGTCGAGCACGAGGTAAGTTCCCTCCTCGTCGATCCACTTGCCGCACTCCTGATCGAATTCCGGGGCGAAAGCAGCGTTGAGCCGGCCGCTGACTTTGATGACCGTCGCTTCGCCCGTCTTATCGCATACGCACTGCATGTTTTGAGTCCTCTCCCAAAATACGCTAAACGGCGGCTGGATCGTTTGCCCTGATGTAGGCCGCCAGTTCCCTTGCCGTGTCGGAAACCAGTTGAAGCGAATCGTAATCGACGTGAACCCCGTTGAACCACTGCATGATAAGCGAGTCGCTACGCCCGGTCTCGGGCAATATGCCCGTGAAAATGAATCCGAGTTGTTCGGCGGCCGCCACCACGAGCGGCGTAACCGCATCGGCCAGATTCAAGTACATTTCCACCACGCGTACTTCCTCGCGGCGCAGTCGCCACAGCTCTCGGTGAAGCATGTCGTCCACGTCGCTGCCGTACTGCGGGATGCGAATGTCGCCCAACGCCTTGCGGGCATTCACGCTAACTCGCATTATCGTCTGGCAACTGGGAAACTCCGATTCCGACGATCTGGCGGCGGTTGCGGGCACGCGGAGGTTATCGTAGAGCTTGACGATCATCTCGGCATGCCGGTCGGGTGGATAGATGATTCTGGGTGCCGCCGGCCAGAAGTATTTGAACCCCAAAACGTCGCTCCCTCGATTGGAGTTGTCCGGGGCAATGCCCTTAAAGGCCGTGCTGGCCGGCGTGTGTGCCAGCAGGAATGCACAGTCGTGATAGCCCAGCTTGTGGTTGAACTTCTGCGTGTACGGATGCACGGTCACCTGCTTGCCGTACAATCCCTTCAGACGCATTGCCCGGGCACGCTCCCCGAGAAACTTCGCCAAATGGCCGGCGACCCCCCGGCCGCGATACTGCTGCTTGGTTACGGCAATGGCGATTTCCGCCGGCATGTTGTCGGCGAACACCAGCGCGAAATGACCCGCTATCTCGCCCGACTCGGTAACGGCCACCGCCGAGCGAAGCTCGCCGCTCTGGTTAAGTGCCGCCACACGGTCCGGGTAGTAGATGTGCTCGTAGCCGTATGAGTAACCGTAGGAATCGTAGACACACTTGGCCACCTCGATCGCCTCGTCCTTGCGCATCCAACGCACGTTCACGTCGATGGGCTGGGCGGTTGGGGTGTCGGGCGGCTGAAGCACCTCGGGAAGCGGCTTCGCCGGGAGCCCCTCGGCGATATTGAGCGTGTCGAGGAACTTGACCAGCCGGGTTTCCTTGCCCTCGGGCCCCAGATTGCAGATCTCGTACTCGTCGACGAACTGCTTGATCAGGAAGCCACCCAGCCCCGCGCCCGTCTGTTGATCCAGATCGGCGTCGGGCTGGTACTCCGGCATCTGGCTAGGGTCGAAGGGCATGCCCTTGTCGCGGATCCGGATCTCCAGGCCCTTGGCCACCCGACGACAGATTACGTCGAACGTGGCGACCTCGTCGGGCGCGAAGGCGTGCTCGATAACGTTGCTGACCGCTTCTTCGACCGCCAACTCGATCCGCTGCAGGTCGGCGTCCCCGAATCCGCATTGAGTTGCCGCGCCGCGCACGTAGTCCAGGGCGATCGGGACGAAGTACAAGTCGTTGCTGACGGTGAGGCAGCAGTAATCGCGCGGATTGATATCGGCATCGGACGGCGTTTCCACGGCCCGCGACTTCATCCCGCCGTTCGATTCTGATTGCTCTAAGCTGTTAACGGCACACATCGTCGGAAACTCAATGATCTTTGGG
>CAZDHN010000593.1:0-4290 GCA_964505115.1 uncultured Planctomycetaceae bacterium | reverse complement strand
GAGCCCCAACAGGAGGATGGCCACCAAGTGTACCACGAGGCTGACGAGCCAGGCGGGCAGGTTGTCGAACAGATCGCTCCAGAATACGCCGACCGTACCCTCTTCATGAAGTTTGCGGATTCGCGCCCGAGCGCCCCGATGCGTCCGCCAGGCGGCCACGCGACGGGTGCCGCGCGGCGCCGGTTCGGGTGGTTCGGCCGAGAGTTCTCGTACCGGCTTGGATTTGGGTTTCTTTGGAGCGTCGCGCGAAGGCAGCGACGGTGGTATCGTTGAGCGGCCGACCGTGGGGGCGATTGTTGCCACGGCTTTGTGAGTGTCCGCGCGACGCGAGTGCTCACGGTCGCGCAGCAGACGCAGCGCTTCCTGCTCCTGCTCTTCGCTCAACTCGATACTGGTGCCGCACCGCCAGCAGTCGGCCACCATCAGCCAGAGCCTGATCGACATCGGCGTGCGGCACTCCGGGCAGCGGCAGGCCAGCACGTCGCCGTCCAGCCAGATGTCGCCGCTGGCCGAGAGCGGCGCACCGGCACCAGGCTCACCAGCCGGTATCGGTTCGGCGATGGGCTCCAAGCTGGAATCGCTGTTTGCGGTGGCCATCAGCGGGATCTCTAGCGCACTGTCCGACCAAATGCATTTGCACGAAAAGTCCCCTCCCCCTCTTCCTTAACAGCCCGTTGAAAAAGGGTGCCACTGCTGGCTTGTCCAGCAGTGCGAGGCACAAATCCCGCAAAAACACTGCTGGGCAAGCCAGCAGTGGCACCCAAATACTTGGCAACGGTCTTTTTCAACGAACTGCCAATAGCCCCATTATATCGGACCCTGCCGCCGGAGGCAATTCCGTCCCGAAATGCCTCATTTTGCCGGAAAATGGACCGGTCCCCACCCCCACCGCTACTTGAGTTCCTTTATCCGAACATTCCTGAAAAGGAACTGGCCGCCCTTGGGGACTTCGGCTTGGATGGCGATGTAGCCGTCGGGGTCTTCCAGGCCGTCGGCCTTCCAGGCGGGCTGGCCGTTGATTTCCAGCTCGGCCTTCGTGCCCTTAACGGTCAGCTTGAAGCGGTTCCACTCGCCCGGCTTCACCAGACCGCTGCTCTTGGCGCCCTTTAGCCGGTTGACGTTGCCCTCCATGCCCTTCAGCAGATTGGCCTGATAGTAGTGCGGCCAGGGGCGTTTGCTGTCGGCGGGCGGCAGTTTGCAGCGGAAGTAGATGCCCGAGTCCCAATTCTCCTTGGCAAGCGCCTTCCACTCGTAGTCGAGGATGTAGTCGGCGTATTTCTTGTTGGTTCGCACCATTCCGTTGCCCGACACCAACTTAAGCGCGCCGTTCTCGATCACCACTTCGCACGTGGCAACCGTCCAGCCGTCGAGCGTCTTACCGTTGAACAACTCGACGAACCCGTCCGCCGCGGCCGGCGACTTCGTCTCTTCCCCGCAAGCCAGGCTCAGGTTGGTCAACAGAATGGCAATAAGGCACAAGAGTCGCATCGGTGTTGTCTCCTTCAGGTTGGCAGTTTGGGCAACGGTTAGCGCCGTAGCGTTAGATTGTAACCAGCCATCCGAGGGGCGTCAAGTGAAGTAGGGTGGGCATCGCCCACCATCAAACGGTCATTCGCCCGTCTTGTTTTCGATATCGCGAAACTCGGTCTCCCCGCATTCCTCCCATCGCAGCCGCAGCCCCAGAGGTGGGCAGTGCCCACCCTACTTCACTCGCCGCCGTGCCCTAACCCCGTCAAGCGCAAAGCATTCGGCA
This sequence comes from uncultured Planctomycetaceae bacterium, assembly GCA_964505115.1. Taxonomy (GTDB): domain Bacteria; phylum Planctomycetota; class Planctomycetia; order Pirellulales; family Thermoguttaceae; genus CAZDHN01. The sequence continues at coordinate 2,537 of CAZDHN010000593.1, read as the reverse complement.
AATTATCCTCCTTGTCTTGCCGTAGGGGCGTGCCCTAGAATACAGGGTTTGCCATTATCGACCCTTATTCGGGCCGCCGATTTATGCCTGCTTCCGATATTGTCGTCAAAGGTGCCCGCGAACACAATTTGCGGGACGTGAGCCTCGTTCTGCCGCGCAACCAGTTAGTCTGTTTTACTGGCGTGAGCGGGTCGGGTAAGAGTTCGCTGGCGTTCGATACGCTTTATGCCGAGGGGCAAAGGCGTTACGTCGAGAGCCTCTCGAGCTTTGCCCGGCAGTTCTTGGGGCAGATGCCCAAGCCCGATGTCGACCTGATCACCGGGCTGAGCCCTTCGATATCGATCTCACAGAAGGCGGGTGGCCAGAGCCCCCGCAGCACGGTTGGTACGGTAACCGAAATTTCCGACTACCTGCGTGTCCTCTACGCGCGGGTTGGCAAGGGGCATTGTCCGAACTGCGACCGGCCGATTACGGCCCAAACCCGGGAACAAATCCTCGGGCAGATTGCCAAGCTGCCGAACGGGACACGGTTCCTCGTGCTCGCACCGCTTATTCGCGGCCAGAAGGGCGAGTATCGCGAGTTGTTCGCCGACCTGTTGAAGCAGGGCTTCGTCCGCGCCCGGGTAGACGGCAACGTTGTCCGGCTGGCCGACGACCTGCAACTCGACCGGCAGATGCGGCACGAGATCGAAGTGGTCGTCGATCGGCTCACCGCCGGACCGGCCATGCGTCCCCGCTTGGCCGAGGCCGTCGAGCTTGCCATGCGCCTGGGCGAAGGAAACCTTGTTGTAACAGCGGAAAGCGTTGAAAAAGCGGAAAGTGGAAAGCCGAAAGCGGAAGGTCAAGATGCAACCTCCGAATTCCCACCTCCGAATTCCGACCTGAGTTTGTCGGCCCACCACGCTTGCACGCACTGCAATCTGAGCTTCGAGCCGCCCAGCCCGCAGATGTTCAGCTTCAACAGCCCGCGCGGCATGTGTCCGGCTTGCAGCGGGTTGGGTGAGATATTCGGCTTCGACCCGGAACTGCTGATCTCCGATCCGAGCAAGTCGTTCCAGCAGGGCTGCATAGAACTGTTGGGGCGTTGGCGTGATTTGGGACGCTGGAAGCGGCATGTCTACATGGGCGTTGCCAAGTTGCTGGAACGTAAGCACGGTCTGGAGTCGGGGAGCGTTTTGGAGACGGCCTGGGAGGAACTCGATCCGGCGATTCAAGAAGAGCTTCTCTGGGGCACGGGCGACGAGCACGTAACGTTCACCTGGCGGAGCGGCCCGTCGGGACACAAGTGGGGCGGCATCTTCGAGGGCATCATCCCCAAGCTGCTCTCGCAGTATCACCAGTCGCGAAGCCGGCCGCAGCGGCGCCGGCTGGAAAAATACATGTGTACCATCGACTGTGTTCGATGCGGCGGCCAGCGGCTGAACCCTCAAGCCCGATCCGTCAAGCTGCGAACCCTCGCCGAACAGTTCGCCGAGCGGCCCGACCGCTCGCTGCCGGAAGTGTGCGCGCTGCCCATCTCGGAAGCCGAGGTGTTTTTCGAGCAGCTCGACTTGGACGACACGGGCCAAAAGATCGCCGCCGAGGCGGTCAAGGAGATTCGCGCCCGGTTGCGCTTCCTCCGCGACGTTGGGCTAGAGTACCTCACGCTCGGCAGAACGGCACCCACCCTGGCCGGCGGCGAGATGCAGCGAATCCGCCTGGCCGGCCAGATCGGCTGCGGGCTGGTCGGCGTGCTGTATATTCTCGACGAGCCGTCGATCGGCCTGCACGCCCGCGATAACGACCGCCTGCTGGAGACTCTGGTCCGGTTGCGCGACCAGGGCAACACGGTGGTCGTGGTCGAACACGATGAAGACACGATGCGCGCGGCCGATCACATCGTCGATTTTGGCCCCGGCCCGGGCGTGCGGGGCGGAAAAGTGGTGGCCGCCGGTTCGGTCGATTCGATCGTCGGCAACCCGAAGAGCGTTACGGGGCAGTACCTCTCTGGCGAGCGGCGGATCGAAGTGCCAAGTACCCGCCGTCCGGTGAACTCCAAGAAACTCATCGTTCGCGGCGCCACGCACAACAACCTGAAGCACGTGGATGTCGAGATTCCGCTGGGTATCTTCCTCTGCGTGACGGGTGTTTCCGGGTCGGGCAAGAGTTCGCTGGTCGGCGATATCCTGGTCGAAGCCTTGCGACGCGACTTGAACTTTGGCATTGGCGAGCCGGGCGACCATGAGAAGATCGAGGGGCTCGAGCATCTCGACAAGATGATCGCCATCGACCAATCGCCGATCGGCCGAACGCCCCGCTCCAACCCGGCCACCTACATCAAGGTGCTCGACGACATCCGCCGGCTTTACTCGCAGTTGCCCGATTCCAAGGCACGCGGTTATCTGCCGGGCCGGTTCAGCTTTAACGTGGCCGGCGGGCGGTGCGAAGCCTGCGAGGGCAACGGGTCGACTCGGCTGGAAATGGATTTTCTGGCCGACGTTTGGGTCACCTGCCCGGTGTGCCAGGGCCGCCGCTTCAACCGCGAGACGCTGCAAGTC
>CAZDHN010000592.1:0-4295 GCA_964505115.1 uncultured Planctomycetaceae bacterium | reverse complement strand
GCACGGTTAGCAAGAAACACACATGAAGAACATTTTCATCAGCCCACCCCCGGACCCTCTTGCGAGCCTGATTGACCGGAAAACCGGCCTGGGGGCTTCCGTTTGTGGGGGAGAGGGAACACAATGGATGTTTGGGTGTCTTGTCTGATGGCTTGCGGGCAAGGCGCCACGGAAGGGGACAGGTCCATGTTTTCGGCCGACGATGGACCCAAGAATGCATCCATTGGCCGAAAAATGGACCAGTCCCCGACTGGTCGTCAACGGTGAGCGGGAGTGAGAATTATGAGCACACAAGAACTGAAAATACGCCGTATCGACAGCCGGCGCGATGATATCCGGGCGGCGATGGCCGAGTTGCGCGCCGCGCTCAGTCCGCGGGGCGACGTGGTCAGCCAGGAGGGCAAGCGGCGGACGGTCGAGATTTTTGGCGAGCCGCTCTCGCCGGTCGAGGTGGTCGAGCGGATTTGCCGCGACGTGGCTGAACATGGGCTGCCGGCCGTGCTCGACTATTCCGCCCGAATCGACAAGGCCCAACTGACGGCCGAAACGCTTCGTGTCACGCCGGACGAGTTGGCCGAGGCACACGCTGCGGCCGATCCGGAGTTTTTGGCCACGGTTCGCCGGGTCGCCCGACATATTCGCACCTTCCAGGAGGCCATCCTGCACGCCGATGTCCGACTGGAACGGCCCGACGGATACCTCAAGCAGCGCTACCGCCCGTTGGACAGGGTCGGCATCTGCGTGCCGGGCGGCGCGGCCGCGTATCCTTCGACCGTTTTGATGACCGCCGTGCCCGCCCAGGTTGCCGGCGTCGGACAGTTGGCGGTTGTTGCGCCGCCGACCAAGTTCGGCGCCTATAACCCCGATGTGCTGGCTACCTGTCACGAACTGGGTATCGGCGAGGTCTATCGGCTGGGTGGCGCGCAAGCGGTGGCGGCCTTGGCCTACGGCGTCGAGGGTATCGAGCGGGTCGACAAGATCGTGGGGCCGGGCAACCTCTTCGTCGCGCTGGCCAAGAAGCGAGTCTACGGAGAGGTCGACATCGATTCAATCGCCGGGCCCAGCGAGGTGGTGATGATAGTCGACTCGTCCACCGACCCAAAATTCACCGCCTACGATCTGATTGCCCAGGCCGAGCACGCGCCGGGCGCCAGCGTGTTGATCGGCTGGGACGAAGCCGTCCTGGACGCGGCCGTCGCGCAGCTCGGGCGGCAGTTGGCGGAAGTGGAACGGGGCGAGTTGGCCCGGCAGAGCCTGGAGGATTTCGGCGCGGTGATTCTCGCCCGCGATTCGGACGAGGCCTGTGCATTGGCCGACCAGATAGCCCCGGAACACTTGCACATCGCCACGGCCGACGCCGAGCGGCTGGTGAAGAAGATTCCACACGCCGGCGCGGTGTTTTTGGGTAACTACACACCGGTGGCGTTGGGCGACTACGCGGCCGGCCCTTCACACGTTTTGCCCACCAGCGGCACCGCCCGATTTGCCAGCGGCCTGTCGGCCAACGACTTCCTGCGAAGCAACAGCGTCATCCATTTCACCTGGCAGGGAATGATGAACCTGGCCAACGACGTTCGCGTGCTGGCAACCAAGGAGGGGCTGACCGGGCATCGGACGAGCGTGGAAGTTAGAATGAAAGCGGAAAGCGGGAAGCGGAAAGCGGACAACCAGTAGACGATTGCGAGGAGATAGTGAGCTACTTTCGGTCTGAGATTGAAGCGATGGCGGGTTACGTGCCGGGTGAACAGCCGCGGGACGGCGAGTTCATCAAGCTGAACACCAACGAGAATCCCTATCCGGCCTCGCCGGCGGTTGCCGCGGCGATCGAGGAGGCGGTCGGCCGAGGACTGCAACGCTATCCCGACCCGATGGCCGAGCCGTTTCGACATCGGGCGGCCGAAGTGCTGGACATCGAGCCCGACTGGATTCTGGCGGGCAACGGCAGCGACGACATTCTCACGATCGTCACCCGGGCTCTGGTCGGCCAGGGCCAACTTCTGCGTCTGCCGTATCCGAGCTACATACTGTACAAGACGCTGGCCCAACTGCAGGGCGCCCAAAGCGAAGAGGTCCATTTTCGATCCGACTGGTCGCTTTCGGACCAGTTTTCGGCCGCCGGCGACGACCTGCGATTGGTCTTTCTCCCCAACCCGAACAGCCCGTCGGGCACGGTCATCCCGCCGGACGACGTGCTCGAACTTGCCGAGCGGTTGCCTTGTCCCTTATTAGTGGACGAGGCATACGCCGACTTCGCCGAAACGAACTGTCTTGGGCTGGTGATGGCCAGCGAGAAGATCATGGTTTCACGGACACTGAGCAAGTCGTACGGGCTGGCCGGGCTGCGATTCGGTTTCGTGGTGGCCCAGCCGCGGGTGATCGACCAGTTGGCCAAGGTGAAGGACTCCTACAACTGCGATTCGCTATCGATAGCCGCCGCCACGGCCGCTATTGGCGACCAAGAGTGGCTGGCCGAAAACCGGCGAAAGATACTCGCCACCCGGGCTCGACTCACCAAGCGGATGCGGACGCTAGGGTTTACGACGGTCGATTCGCAGGCCAACTTTACCTGGAACACCCATCCGGACCAGCCGTTAAAGCCTCTGTTTGAAGGGCTCAAACGCGACCGTATTCTGGTCCGATACATGAATTATCTGGGCTGGGGTGACGGATTGCGGATTAGCGTGGGCAGCGACGAACAAATCGACACCTGCCTGGAACGAATCGAGGCCTTAAGTAGATAGTTATCAGTTATCAGTTTTCAGTTTTCAGTGATTGAAAACACCGGCTCTTGCGAGTATTCAGACTGACAACTGATAGCTGATAACTGATAACCGACAACTGAAAACTGAAGACTGAAGACTACTTCAATGACACGAACCGCGCAAATTCAACGCAAGACGACCGAAACCAAAATCGAGTTGGAACTGAAGCTCGACGGTAGCGGCCGGGCCGACGTCGAGACGGGCGTGGGCTTTCTCGACCACATGCTGACCCTGCTGGCCAAGCACGCCCTATTCGATTTGACAGTCAAAGCGGCCGGCGATTTGGAGGTCGATCAGCACCATACGGTCGAAGACGTGGGCATTTGTCTCGGCCAGGCGCTTGCCGAGGCGTTGGGCGACAAGTCGGGAATCCGCCGCTACGGCCACTTCACCCTGCCCATGGAAGAAACGCTGGCCACTTGCGCTGTCGATTTGGGCGGTCGGGCGTACTTTGTCTTCGAGGCCGAGTTCCCCACGGCCAAGATCGGCCGGTTCGACAGCGAACTGGTGGCCGACTTCTGGCATGCCGTGGCGGCCAACGCGCTGTGTAACTTGCACGTGCTCGTCCACTACGGACGCAACAGCCATCACATCGCCGAAGCGATCTTCAAGGTCGCCGCTCGGGCTCTGCGCATGGCAATTGGCCTCGACCCGCGCATGTCGGGCGTGCCCAGCACGAAGGGCGTGCTATAGCGAAGCCACCGGCTCGTCACCATTGGCTGGCGGCGACTTGGCCGGCGGTGCTTTGGTCGTCGCCGCTCTGGCCGCCGCCGCTATGGCCGCCACTTCCGCGGCCTTCTTTGGGGAACGGAGGACCACTCTACCCTTGCCCAGAACGTAATGGTATGGCGAAGGATGCTCGTCGCTCTTCTGCAGGAAGTGAATCACGATCGAGCTTCCGGCGTGAAGGCAATGGCGCCAGACTAGCACGGCTCCGGTTGCGGCGAAAAGCACGCCGATCAGTCCGACCGTAATCCAGGTGATGGCCGGATCGCCTTTGACGATAAGCGCGCCGCTGAACACGGCGGCCACGGTCGCCAGCAGCAGGAACCCAACGGTGGCCGTCCCGTAGGTGAGCACGTGTCGCTGGAGGCAGCGATTGCAGACGATCTTGGCGAATTCCTTGGTGTCTTCCCGCGCCGTCTCGACATCCGCGCCGATTGGAACTCGGGTGCAATAGAAGACCTTGGCTCCTCGAGGTGAGCCGCAACGAACGCAAGAACCCAGACGCGTTAGAGGCATGGCCTCGCTCCGAAAGGCGGCCGGTGTCAAGCACTTAGCTCTCGCTACCGGTCTATTACGGGCGTCCAGGTGCCGGGCCCTTCCGCCTCACTGATGTCTCTGCTCCCAATAGTCCATTATCGCTTCACTATGCGACCACGTCAACCTACTCGTTCGGTGGGGATCCCCGCGAGGTGGACCGGCTATCCCACCTGACGTGCCTGTTCCGGTTATGCAGGGCCCGGTTTATGTCAAGCTTAGCCCGCATTTCTCACCAGCCATCTACTGCGAGGCCGGAAGTCCAGCCGTGGC
>CAZDHN010000591.1:0-4305 GCA_964505115.1 uncultured Planctomycetaceae bacterium | reverse complement strand
CAACCTTCACATTCGTTCCACCCAAATCAACCCCGACAAAAAACGGAGCCCGGGCCTCCTCAAGCGAAATAAACTGACGAGTTTGCCTCATGGTAACAAGTTAACCTGTCGAGATACCGGAGTTCAGTCAATAGTCTTCGCAGTATAAGGGCTGCCCGGTCGTCGGGCAACCGTTCGCGGGAGCGGGGGCGTTCGGGGACTGGACCAGTCCCCGGTGCAAGGGCAAACGGTTTCACGCCAAAAAACGGCACTCTATCCGGGAGTATTGCCGCACCCCACCGGTGCTAACGGTTGAAAACAAAGGCGTGGTCTTGGTATACTGAATGTCAGCTTTCGTCGCGCCAAAAAGGATCGGCAATGAGACATCGATATCGCTTATGGGTCATAGTATTCGCAACGTTTTTCGTTGCCGTTGGACTGACCCTTCTGCGCGGCGACGGGCAGCGGCACGTTTCGCTGATGCCCAGCGCCCAAGCCGACGACGGACCGGCCGACGACAGCGACTCCCATGCCCATGTTGCGGAACACCATGACTAGCGCTTGCCTGGTCGACATCACGCGATGCATTGGCTGCCGGAGTTGCCAGGTCGCCTGCAAGCAGTCGAACGGCCTGCGCGGCGAAGCGACGAAGTTCTTTGCCCAACCGGGCGGATACCAGAACCCGGCACGCTTCTCGCCCAACACATTCACCTTCGTCAGCTATCACGAATCGACCGCTGGCAACGGCGAGCCGCGCTGGGCGTTCGTCAAACGGCAGTGCCTGCATTGCACCGACCTCTACTGTGCAAGCGTCTGCGCCCCGGATGTCTTCCACCGCAACAAACAAGGCATGGTCGTTTGCGAGGCCGACAGGTGCATGGGCTGCGGCGCCTGCATAGACGCCTGCCCGTTCGAGGTGCCCGCCATCGACTACTGGGACGTCGACACCCCGCACATTCGCAAGTGCGAGTTCTGCTTCGCCCGACAGGAATCCAAGACCACATCCAACTCCAAGAGCTCTCCGGCGCGGCTCAACGGTAAGCCACTGGAGGGCAGCGAATTGGAGGACTACCGCGAGAGTTGTTGCTCGCCCGCCTGCGCGGCGGCGTGTCCGACCGGGGCGATCCGGTTTGGCACTCGCGACGAGTTGCTGGCCGAAGCCCGGCGTCGCCTTGCCGCCGAACCCGACAAGTATGTCGACCACATCTACGGCGAGAAGGAGGCCGGCGGAACCGCCTGGCTATATATTTCCGCCATACCCTTCAAGCAACTTGGATTCCCCACCGTGTTCGCCAAGCTGGGTATTCAAGGCGGAATGCAACGCATGGGCTCCATCGCCCGGCCCGACTCTCCGACGGTCTAGCGCCACGTCCCGTGTAGCTGAACTCGCAAGAAGTCAGCCGCAATCATCTGAACTCTTGCGAGTTCAGCTACCCGACGAATCACCTTCCGGAAAAACGATTGGCTTGCGCGGCAATGTCGACGCCGGCCAGGTCGCTCCAGGCGGCAAGCAATTGGCTAAAGATTGGGCCCGGCTTGCCGTCGCCGATCGGCCGGCCGTCAAGTCGGTTGGCCGGCAACAGGCTGGGCGAAGTGCCGGTAAGCAGCAGTTCGTCGGCCGTGGCCACGTCGCTCGGTGCAAGGGGGCGCTCGGAGAAGCGAATACCCAGCCGGCCGGCCAACTCGATCGTCACCTTCAGGCTGATTCCTCGAAGGATGCTTCCCATCGGCGGCGACAGCAGCCCCTCGTCCGACCGAAACACCAGGATGTTGCAGGTCGACGCCTCGGCCACCAGCCCATCGTGGTCCAGCAAGAGGGCCCGAGCGTCCGGATCGATACGAGCCGCTTGTCGCTCGGCAAGGTAATAATGCATCCGGCTGCGGCATTTCAGACCCGGCGGCCAGCACTTCTCCGACACCTGCTCCACCTCGCTGGTAACCAGCGCCTGGCCCGACCCATACTTGGCCGCCCAGAGCCGGAACGGCAACGGATAGGTGTGCATGCAAACGGTCGGCCGGGCCGAAGCGCCGGCCGGGGCAAACGTGGAATACGGACCGGGCGTGACGACAATCGAAAGCCCCAGGTCGTCGCCCCCGTCGAGCAGGCGGTGATTGCGGGAAACCAGTTCCTCGGCCAATTCGGCCAGCTCTCGGGCGTCCGGCTCCGGTTCCACGCCCGCTGTTTCCACACCCACTGTTTCCACACCCGCTGTTTCCACACCCGCTGTTTCCACACCCGCTGTTTCCACACCCACTGTGCGAAGCGATTCAAACAATCTGGCCAGATGTTCTTCCAGCCGGAAGAGTTTGCCCGAAAAGGTCCGCACCTGTTCGGCAACCGCGGCACCCAGCACGAAGCCCGCATCGGTAACCGAGATCGCCGCCTCGGACGCCGGAATGAATCGACCGTTCAGATAGGCAAGTGGTTCGTCCATGCCCCCATTGTACCGCCGAGCCGCCGCTTTTGCATAGAAGGCGGGTGATCTATTCGGAAGATCGTAACCCGAAGCGTAAGCGAGGGACGCCAAAAGAGTATGGTCATCCATCCGTCACACGTACGACGAGACTGCGTGTCGCGGCAGGTGCAAAGCCAAAACGAGGGAAGCCGTTGAGCGTCCCTCGCTTACGCTTCGGGTTACGCTTTGGCCGCGAATAATCCGGCTTAGCGGCCGGATTCGACCGGCTGGTTGAGAAAGGTGAATCGGGCGAGCCGTCGGAGAATGTTCGGGGCGGCGGAGTAACGTTCCCAAGCGTGAACGTCACCCACCTGATGGCTCACGCGAGTCAGTTCGACTTTCCAGCGCTGGTCGCCGAATTGATCGATGCAGGCCGGGCCCGCGTGGCCCAACGCTTGCGGCCCGCCGCGGCCGTACATCAGCGGATAGTACTTCATCACCGGGTCGCGGGTGTTGATGGTAACCAGCAGCCGATCCAATTGATTCAGCGCCCGCCCGTTGCGATGGCCGGTCAGCAACCAATCGGCGTCCAACGCCGCTGCCACCAAAATCGCGCGCATCTCGGAGCGTTTCTTTGCGCGTTTCGGCAGTTTTCGTCCGGCAACCTGGCCTCCGTCGAGAATGTGCATGGCGCCGGTGATTACTCGGGCGCCAAAGCTATAGCCGATCAAGCTTACGGGCACGGCAGGGTCGACTCGGCCGAGGCATCGGGCCAGATAGAAAGCGTCGGCGTCGCTACGACTGGCCTTTGCGCGGGCGTCCTGACGATTCCGGCCCCGGACCCGATCGGACGGCCAGGACCATATGACGAAACGGAACGGACGGCCCGACACCCGCTCCTTCAAGATTTGATGCGTCTGGATACCGGTTTGCAGCGCCTCGCCGCTCTTCATCCGGTTGCCGTGGATAAAGATGACGGTTGGCACGTCCGGATCGTCGCTTGCCAGGAACTCTCGGAAATCAGCCTCGACAGATTCACATTCCGAATCGAGACGCCAGTACTTGAGCGTGTCGTTTGAAGTATCCACGGCGCGGCAGGTCGGCGCCGTGCGGGTGCTAATCAGCCAAATACTGTCCGACGCATGTGCGTCCGCCCAAAGGCCGCCAGCGGAGACAATAATCAGCCCTACAAACGCTACAATCGCGCTACGAACACATCCAGTCATGTCAGTATTTCCCAAACCGTTGCTAATCAATGCCGGCACGAGCTCCAACCCCGCGCGTCTCGGACCTCACCCGATCGGCGATGTCAATTCTACTGTAGCTTTTTTTCACCGCGAGTGGGCGAGAAACGAAAAATCGATTGTTTCAAGAAAACACGCCTGTTGCGTTTGCACATCATAAGTCTTGGTGTAGAGTTCTTGTACATCGCACGGTGGAAGCTTGCGCTTTCGTCCTACTTGCGTGACAACGGTTAGTGAGAAATTCAAGGCCGTGCGTGTTATAGTCCATGGCTCCGCGAGGCAGCGAGCCCGCTTTGACGGGAGATTACAAAGATGAAGAAGCTACTCATTCTGACGGCCGTATTGATGCTGACGACTGTTTCGGTCGGTTGTAAAGGCGGTTTGTGCGGCGGTTTGTTCGGGCGAGGTCCGACATATCCTTGTCCGACAACCTGTATCGAACCGTGCGTGGTGCCCTGCAATCCTTGCGTGACGGGCGACTCGCCTTGTGCGACTGGCACCTGCGCGCCTGGCACCTGCGCGCCGGCCGGCCAGATACCCGGAACCTTCAGCGTACCCGGCCCAGGCTAAGCACGGACCCGCATGCCGCTTACCCCGGCGGTTTCGCCCAGTTCGCGCCGGCCGTGCCACGGCTGAACACGGCCGGCCGCGACGGGCAATCCGGCCGGCAAGTGCGCGTATGTCTT
>CAZDHN010000590.1:0-4307 GCA_964505115.1 uncultured Planctomycetaceae bacterium | reverse complement strand
CGGTTAGCAAGAAACACACATGAAGAACATTTTCATCAGCCCACCCCTGACCCCTGACCCCTGACCCCTGGCCCCTGGCCCCTGGCCCCTCCTCACATCTCTTTAACACGAAGGTTACGGAACTCGACGCGGGAGCCGTGACCCATGAAGCCGATGTGGCCTCGGTCGTTTTTCCAGCCGGTGCCTTTCCACTTGCTGCCGTCGACCTTCGAGAGATCGGCGTCGACGATTACGGTGCCGTTCAGGGTGATCTTGATCCTGCTACCCTTGCACATGATCTCCTGGCTGTTCCACTCACCAACCGGTTTTTGGAATCCTCGCTTGGCCGGCACCAGCCCGTAGACCGAGCCGTGGTACTGATAGGGCGCGAGCTTCGTGTACGCCGAGCCCGAGTTGTCGAGTATCTGGATCTCCATGCCCACGTATGCCGGATTGCCCTGCAGCGGCGTGCGGATGGCGACGCCGTTGTTTCCGTTCGGTTCGAGCTTGAACTCGAAGCGGAAGGCGAAGTCGGCGTATTCTTTCTTGCTGTAGAGCATTCCGCCGCCATGCTTCTTACAGACCAGGATGCCGTTCTCCGGCACGTATCCCTTGATGGAGCCCTGCCAGTGGTCTTCTATCGACTTGCCATCGAACAAGCTGACGAAGCCCTCTTTGGCTTCCTTTGGGCAGAGGATGTTGGCGTCCTTGGCGTCGGCTGCCAACAACGTGCTTACGCTCAGCAGCAAGGCAACGGTGCAGTGAATAATGCGCATCGGGGGCTTTCTCCTTTTGTGGTGGATCAACGGCGTGAACAATGAAGGGCGCCACGGAAGGGGACAGGTCCATGTTCGCGGCCAACGTTAGACGCAACAAAGCACCAATGGCCGAAAAATGGACCAGTCCCCGACTGGCCTTCTATTGTGTATCGCGGCAACCCGAATGTCAACTTGCCGGCTTTTCCCGCTGCATTTCGCGGAGTTCCTCGGTCGTTTTCATCGAGCAGAACTTCGGCCCGCACATGCTGCAATAGTGCGACTTCTTATGCTCGGCGTCGGGCAGCGAGTCGTCGTGCATCTTCTGGGCCGTCTCCGGATCGAGCGAAAGGCGGAACTGTTCGGGCCAATTGAACTCGAATCGGGCCTTCGACAGGGCGTCGTCGCGCTGGCGGGCGGAAGGCCGGTGTCGGGCGACGTCGGCCGAATGGGCGGCTATCTTGTAAGCGATTACGCCCTCTCGCACGTCGTCCAGGTTGGGTAGTCCGAGGTGCTCCTTGGGGGTTACGTAGCAGAGCATGGCCGCGCCGTACCAGGCCGCCATGGCCGCCCCGATCGCGCTGGTTATGTGGTCGTAACCCGGCGCTACGTCGGTGACGATCGGGCCCAAAACGTAGAAGGGCGCTTCGTCGCACAGTTCCATCTGCCGCTTGACGTTCATCTCGATCTGGTCCATGGGCACGTGGCCCGGCCCCTCGATCATCACCTGGCAATTTCGCTCGCGCGCCCGGCGTCCCAACCGACCCATCACCTCGAGCTCGGCGAATTGGGCAGCGTCGCTGGCGTCGGCCAACGAGCCGGGCCGCAGTGCGTCACCCAGGCTCCAGGTGACGTCGTACTCGCGCATGATGTCGCAGAGATCGTCAAAATGCGTGAAGAAGGGATTCTCCTTGCCGTGCGTCATCATCCACTTGGCCACCAGCGAACCGCCCCGACTGACGATGCCCGTCAGCCGACTCGTCGTCAGCGGAAGATGCTCGCGAAGCACCGCACAGTGGATGGTCATGTAGTCGACGCCCTGCCGGGCTTGCTCTTGGACCACATCGAGGAAGTCGGCCGGCTTCATGTCCTCAATCCGCTCGAGCTGTTCGACCACCTGATAGATAGGCACCGTGCCGATCGGTACGGTCGAGGCCTCGATGATCTTCCGCCGGATGGAGTTGATGTCCGGGCCGGTCGAGAGGTCCATCACCGTGTCGGATCCATGGCGGACCGCGCAATCAAGTTTCGCCAACTCGCACTCGCTGTCGCTGGAGACGGGCGAGTTGCCGATGTTGGCGTTGATCTTCGTCCGCGCGGCAATGCCGATGCCAATCGGCTGGAGATTCTTCCGCAGGTGGACCGTGTTGGCCGGGATGACCATCCGACCTCGGGCGACCTCGCTTCGGACCAGTTCCGGATCGAGTTGCTCGGATTCGGCGACGGCCTTCATCTGGCTCGTAACCACGCCCGCGCAGGCTTGTTCGATCTGGGTCATAAAAAACGCCTTCCTATGATGTGTCAATCAGGCTCGGGTGGCTAGGGCGGGGTGTCAAGAAAATACCGGGCACAAAACCGCAAATAGATTATCCTACCGCGCTGCCCGAGATTGTCAATCCGCGCGGGCGACGGTGAAATCGGGGGCGAGGCAGGGCTACGGAAAGCTTCACGCAAAGACGCAGAGGGGCCAAGACGCGGAGAAGAAAGATAATGTTTGGAGTGGAACGATCATCGCGCCAGACGGCAATGCAGGCATCCCCCGTTCGCTTGCTTCCTTCCTTGCGCCTTTGCCCCTTGGCGTCTTTGCGTGAGCTTCCTTGCCTATGTTGCAACCACGATCGCCTTGGGAACAGTCGGGCAGGCGACTTGGCAGGCCCCGCAACCGGGGCATTTGGCTGAGTCGATCAGCGGGGTCGAAGTGTAGTCTTCCTCGTTGAAGACGATCTTGATCGCTTCGTAGGGGCAGGCCGACAGACAGGCGGAGCATTCCGCGTCTTCGGCCGCGACAACGCAGACTTCCGGATCGAGCCGGGCCAGCCCGAGCCGGGCGTGACGCTTCTGCTCGAGCGTTAGCAATTGGATCGCGCCGCTGGGGCATACCTGCGTACATTGCCGGCAGTCTTCTCGGCAGTAGCCCTCCTCGAACTCGATTACCGGCGCGTACAAGCCAGCGATGCCGTGCTCCAGGTCGGGCCGAATGATGCCGGTCGGGCAGGCGCGGATACAGTTGCCGCAGCGAACGCACAGCCCGGCGAAGCGGGCTTCGTCAACGGCACCGGGCGGACGTAGCGGGCGGCTCTCTTTCCCGCCCGACCATTGCCGTGCCATCGCGGCCCAAGCCGCTCCAAGACAGAGCGCCAGCACCGACCGTCGCGGCAGCGGCCGACTGAATGGCCGTCGAGACGGACCCTTGCCGGCACTTTGGGTGCCACTGCTGGCTTGTCCAGCAGTGTCTTCGCAGGGTTTGTGCCCGGCACTGCTGGACAAGCCAGCAGTGGCACCCCGCCCAAGCCATCTGGAAAGCGCCAGCAGGTCTTGCGTTGCACCTAGCGGACATAGCCGCCGACACCAAGTGTTCGGCCAAAGGAAACTGATCAGCAGTACGAGCGGAAGCCCAATTCCGGCGGCCAGCCGCGCGATTTCGGCACTCTGGCCAAACAGATTGGCCGGCGCGGTGAACATCGCCAGCGGATCGAGCCATAACAGTAGCGGATACCCCAAGCACGCCCCGGCCAGCGTTACCAACGCGATCCACTGCCCAAGCGGCGGCAGCCGGACCGGCCGTCGCGATCCCCACCAATGCAACCGCCCGGCCTGTTCGGCCAGCAGGCCCATCGGGCAGGCGTTGCGGCAGAACCACCTTCGGCGTGCAATAATCGGAATCAACAGCGGCAGGCCGATAAGAGTAACGACGCTGATCGAACGGACGGAAATCGCCGAACAAATCGCCACGTAGGGGCTAATCGCCGGCAAGATCAGGCGGCCCCAGGGCCAGGGCAGAATCATTAACGCCACCGCGCCCACCAGCGCGCAACAGCGACCGATCAGCCGCAAACGTCGTCTGGTTTGGGAATTGGCGGGGAACACGGGCGGTCAAATCTCTCCCAACTCCTTCTCGATGAACTGATCCAGCGCCGAATGGCCGCCGAACTGGCGGATCCAGTATTCGACGTCTTCCTCCAGAAGCGGGACGGGCGGCCTGGCCACCTCTTGCCCGGCTATCTGGTTGCGATCGCTTCGGGCCTGGAGCACTTCGGCGTACCAGACGTCGCTATCGACCGCCCGGGCTTTGCGGCGCCGCGCCGCCCGTTGGATACGATGGTCGCTGGAGACGACGGTCAATCGGCGTGGAGCCGACTCGGCGCGGATCAGCTTTTCGATCTGTTCGTCGGCATCGCCCGGCTTGTCGGGAAAGTGGACCGTGACGCCGCGGTGTTTGGTTACTCGTGGCAGCCCGGGCGGAGCGTTTTGGGCGTCGAAGACGACCGTGGTTCGAGCCAATTCAGCCGGCTCGATCGATTCGGCCAGGAAGTTCAGCAGCGCCAGCCGCGATCGTTCCAACCCACCCGGCCC
>CAZDHN010000589.1:0-4308 GCA_964505115.1 uncultured Planctomycetaceae bacterium | reverse complement strand
CATTCCCGCGCCGCCAGCCGCCTTCGGCGGCTGGCGGCGCGGGAATCGAAAACACAATTGGGGATACCGTGCCTCGCAAACCCGTGCTAAAGCACGGGCCTAATACCGCCTGCGGCGGAAACGCCCATGAATGGGCGTAATAGGGAAGATTGCGCGAAGACTACTTCACTTGGCTAAGGTGTTACCGATAATTGCTGTTTGCCCTGCCGGCCATCTGCCTTATACTCAGCACGGTCGAATACCGCCGCGTCGCCAAATTCTCAGTCCCGTCGGAATCGAAAGGATTTGTCATGCTTGTGCTTAGCCGGAAGAAACACGAAAGCGTGGTGCTCGCGGACGAAGTCACGCTGACCGTGGAGGGTATTCAAGGTGGCGACGGCCAGTACATCCCAGGCGCGTCGGTGCGGCTTGGTTTTCAATCGCCACGCTACGTTTCCGTCTACCGTAGCGAATTGCGCGCTAAGCGTTCGGGAACCTCGCGCCCGGGCAAAACGGCAGAACCGGCACGGCCGCCGGCGGCGGGCAGGTCGGTCGAGGTCTCGGACGCACGGGTGGGGCTGCAGATTCAACTTCCGCGAAACATACCCGTCTGCTGCAACGGAACACGATCCGTCGGGCTGGACTTGGAAGAGAAGTGCGACGGGGAGACTCACGCGTCGAAGGCAGTGCATCGCATCACCTGCCGCAAGGAAGATCGGATAACGATCTGCAATAACATCAATATCACCACACTCGATTTCCGCAGCTTTGTCTTTTTTTGACATCGCATGACGGACCAGCCGCGACTCCCCGCCCTGTATTCACGGCGCGCCAAACATGCTTTGCGCCGTCTTCCGGACGCCGCTTGACCGGGGAACCTCGCCGCTCGTCTCCTCCCCCGGATTGTCCGGCAAGCACTTGACTCCGTCCGCATTACGGACGTATCCTACAGGTGGCCCTCGGGCCGACCTCCCGAGGAAATCGGGTTCCGTGTGGAACCATGAGTTCGCCAGGTAAAAAATGAAACCAAGAGACATCTTTCTAGCAAAGCTTCATCGTGGCGACGCGCCGCGAGTGGGTATCGGCAGTGCGACTTCGATCGTCACCACCGATCTGATGGATCACGTCGGCGCCGCTTTTCCCAAAGCGCATCTGGACGCGGAGGAGATGTGCCGGCTGGCGGCGGCGGGTCATACGGTACTCGGCTATGACAACGTGATGCCGCTATTTGGCGTGTGGCACGAGTCGGCCGCGCTTGGATGCAAAATGGACTGGGGCACCAGTGGCCGAATGCCCGACGGCCATCCCATCTGCTTGTCCATTGATGAAACCTTTCGCATTCCCGAGAACTTTCTCGGGGAACCCGGTTGCTCGGTTCCGCTGGAGGCGCTGGAATTGCTGCGGAAAGAAGTTGGGAGCGAGGCGGCCGTTGTCGGCAAGGTGTTCGGTCCCTGGACGCTAGGGTATCACGTTTTCGGCGTGCAGGAATTCCTGATGTCGACGCTACTGAAGCCCGACCGGGTCAAACAGGTGATGCGTCAACTGCTTGACGTCACGATCGCTTTTGCCGAGGCCCAGATCGACCACGGGGCCGACGCCCTGACGCTGGCCGACCACTGCACGCGGGATCTCTGCTCGCCGGACACTTATAGGGATTTCCTCGCCGAGATACACCAGGAACTTCACGAGCGAATTGGCTGTCCCCTGATCCTTCACATCTGTGGCGATACCTCCGACCGGTTGAAGTACATTCGCCAGACCGGACTTGAATGCTTCCATTACGATTCGAAGGTTCCCGTCGCGGACGTACGAAACCTGGCGGGCGAAGAACTCTCGCTGATGGGCGGGACGGACAACATCGGCGTGGTGCGCGGCGGCACGGACGAATCGATCACCCAAGACATAGCCGAGAAGCTCCGCCTGGGGATCGACATCCTCGGCCCCGAGTGCGCCGTGCCACTTGACGCCCCCTACAAGAATCTCAAGACGATTGCAGAGGTGGGCAGGCGACTATCGGGCGAATGAGCGGATGCGGCGCCAGGCCATGACATTATGTGCAAGGATAACAAATGAATAAAGGCAAAGACAGTTCGCGCAAATTAACCAGTTGGGGCAACAGCCTCTTGAACAAACTGCCTTCCCTCTCCAGAAACAAGCGAAAACGCGACGCCAGCAAGAGAAGAAGAGAAAACAGCAAGCAGCTAAGCTGGACTATTCACGGACCAATCGTAACCCGAAGCGTAAGCGAGGGACGCTCAATGGCTTTTCTCGCAATGGCTCGGCAAGGTCGCTCTTTGACGTTGAGGCATGGCAATCTCAATAACCGCTGATGACCTCACCATCGGCTATCCACCCCAAGTGCCTCCAGGTGGTCCAGTCGATGGTCTCGCTGAAAAAGTGGACGCTTCCGTCGCACAGCAACCCGTGAACTCCGCCCGGATGACGGCTGCGCGCGGCCGCCGTATTGCTATCGGTGGGACCGGGGACGCAGGGGAGGTTCAACTCGGGGTAACTCGCTGAAGAATTCTGGCAAAACCTGGGGTAGTCCAGCAGGTTGTCCGGCGTGCCGGTGTTGGGAGTGTCGGCGACGTAGAGAAACTGGCAGCCCGCCCGATTCGTGGTCGCCAAACCGCGCACGTCGTCCGGCTTGCCGGTGAGGTACTCGGCCATTGCCAGCGTATTGCTGGTGCCATCTCGGACGTCGGCAATCCGGGCGCCGCGATTTATGGCGAACACGGCCCGGCGGTTGCGGTCGAAGTTCGAGTCGTTCGTCGAATCGAGCTTGCACTCCAGGTCGTTCAACCCCGAGAAGATGCCCAGGTAATTGGTGGCAAAAAGCTTCATGCCGCTGCTGGAGGCTTTCGTCAGTCCCCCCATCCCGTCGCTGGGACACAAGTACACGGGCACTGGTTTGTCCTGGACTTCCAGCGGCCATATCGATGTGGCGTTACTATTCCACGGGCGAATACCTGTTTTCTGCACCTCACACATGCCCTCCCAAAGGCTGGTCTGCTCCACGTAGGGCAGGAGATAGTATAGCAGGTACGGCCACTCCGGCGTTGCGAACCGTACTCCGTCCTCGGCCAGGGCGCCGAGCGGAAACTGCCCGTGCGTGGCGTGGTAGTTGTGCAGCGCCACTCCGATCTGCTTCATGTGCGACGCGCACTGCATCCGCCTGGCCGCTTCCCGGGCACTCTGCACCGCCGGCAATAACAACGCGATCAGAATGCCGATGATGGTTATCACCACCAACAGCTCGACCAAGGTAAACGCGGCGCCCCGCGGCCGGGGAATTCGCCGCTCGAATCGGGAACGGACCATCTGGCAACCTGCTGTTCGTACTACTTGCTACTTTTCGACCAGCAGTTCGTCATCCACGGCCCGGGCGAGATCGGGGACGTGGAAATACGTGGCGATGCCGGTTGGGTCGACGAATTCGCTCAGCACGACGTCCAGCGACGCGGCGCCCTTGCCGTGGCTGCCCGGCGGCCAGGCCTTGGCCAGGACCTTCAGCCCGGCGGGACGAACCGACGTGTCGGCCACCGGTTTGCCAAGCGAGGTGGGGTCGATCATCAGATCACGCGGCTCTTTGTACTTCTTCAGCAGTTCGGCGTTGTCCTTGGTGCCGACGCAGTAGACCACCGGGCCGCGCATCAGGGCGACTCGTCCTTCTTGGACCTTGCGGCCGCGAACCAACCGCCACGGCATGGGCATATCGAGCGTAACGGTATCGGCCGGTTTCCATGTGCGGCGGATTTCGTAATACTTCTCGCCGGGCGACACCTCGATGGGGTTCTCGCCATTTATCGTTAGCTTGGCCTTCGGGCACCATCGCGGAATACGTAAACGTAGCGGAAACTCAATCGCCACGGACGGCGAAACGCTGATCTTCACCAGGCCGGAGGTCGGATAGTCGGTCTGTTGAGCGATAGTTACGCCACGGTCCTTGCCCAGCGCAATTGTCTTTTTCGACTGCGTGAAGAAATTCACCGCGACGCCGCCGTCCTTGGTTCGGTAATAGACCATCTGGGGCAGCTCGGCGACGATTCGCCGGTAGTTACCAGGACAGCAGTAGCCGTCGCGACCGAAATACACTCGCGGACCGGTAAAGGGCGTGAAGTAACGTAGTCGTCTTCCGGCCGGGTCCTGGGCGGCGAACAGGGCATTGTAGACAGCCCGTTCCATAATGTCCCCGTGCCGAAGATCGCCCTCCAGACGCATCAAGCTGCCGAGCCAACGGATAAGGTACGCGGTAGCGCACGATTCACTGGTGCTGCCGCGACCGTTCTGCGTATACGAGAATCGTTCGCCGTCGGAAGCGGAGCCGAT
>CAZDHN010000588.1:0-4315 GCA_964505115.1 uncultured Planctomycetaceae bacterium | reverse complement strand
TTAGCAAGAAACACACATGAAGAACATTTTCATCAGCCCAGGGTTAGGGTGAGGGTTTTCGACTTCACTATAAAGCACCCAGAAACCCTCACCCCCGGCCCCTCTCCCAAAGGGAGAGGGGAGACTTTTTCGTAGCGGGTACTAAATGAACGGTATTGGGGCTTGCCCGGCGCGTTGAGAACATCCACGCCCCGGAATATCAAAATGCCACGTCAGAAAAGCCACGTCGCCTTTGAGCAAGCAAAACGCCTGATGCCGGGCGGAGTGAACAGTCCCGCCCGGGCGTTCGGAGCGGTAGGCGGCGAGCCGATCTTCTTCGATCGGGCCGAAGGGGCCTATCTGGTCGATATCGACGGAAACCGCTACATCGATTACGTCCTCTCCTGGGGACCGATGATCCTGGGGCACGGGCATCCAAAGGTGGTCGAAGCGCTGCGGCAGGCGATTCCGCGGGGAACCAGTTTTGGCGCGCCGACCGAGGCCGAAAACGAACTGGCCGAGTTGGTCGTCGACGCCGTGCGGTCCGTCGACAAGGTCCGGCTGGTAAGCTCCGGCACCGAGGCCACCATGAGCGCCATCCGGCTCGCCCGGGGATATACCGGCCGCGACATGATCGTCAAGTTCGCCGGCAATTACCACGGCCACGTCGACAGCCTGCTGGTCGCCGCCGGCAGCGCGGCCGCCACGCTTGGGGTGCCCAATTCGCCGGGTGTAACGCCGGGCACCAGCCGCGACACGCTCGTGCTGAAGTATAACGACGCCGACGGCCTGGAGGCCGCCTTCGCCGAGCACGGCCAGAAGATTGCCGGCGTGATCGTCGAGCCGGTGGCCGGCAACATGGGGTGCGTAAAGGCCTCGATCGATTTTCGCGAAACCCTGCGGGAAGTAACGCTTAAGCACGGCGCGCTGTTGATCTTCGACGAAGTAATGACCGGCTTCCGCGTTGCCTACGGCGGAGCACAGGAACTCTACGGCATCACTCCCGACCTGACGACCTTGGGAAAAATTCTCGGCGGCGGACTGCCAATGGGCGCTTACGGCGGTCGGGCCGACATAATGGACTGCGTTCTGCCGGCCGGCGAGGTCTTTCAGGCCGGCACGCTAAGCGGCAACCCGCTGGCCGCGGCGGCGGGCATCGCCACGCTGAAGGTGCTGCGCGAGACGAACCCATACGAAGAACTCGAGCGGCTATCGACCCGATTGGCGGTCGGCCTGGAAGAGGCGGCCAGGACGGCCGGCCTGCCCTTCTCGATCGGCTGGTTCGGCGCGATGATGACGTTCTTCTTCAACACCGAACCGGTCACCGATTGGGACGTGGCCGCCCAATGCGATACGCAGCGCTACGCCCGCTACTTCTGGGGCCTGATCGAACGCGGCATCTACATGCCTTGCAGCCAGTACGAGGCCCTGTTCCTCTCCACCGCCCATACCGACCAGGATATCGACGCCACCGTGGCCGCCGCCCGTGAGGTGATGGCCGAGTTGGAGTGATTATACCGTACTCATCACGCTCCGCGTGATGAACTTGCATCACGCGGAGCGTGATGAGTACGAGAATCAATCGGTAAGCGAGAACTCGAAGGAGTTGTCGCCGTCGGCGGTCACCTCGGCGGTCAGGCCGGAAGTGGCGGCCGTGAAGTACTTTTGTGGAATCAGCGGCTCGCCAATCGCCTCGTACTCGTCGGGCATCAGGGCGGCGGGCGAACCGGGCGCGGGCGGTTTTGCCGGGCCTCGGGCGATGACCGCAACGCCGTGCTTGGCTACCAGGGCACCGTCACCCGGCTTGAACGTGGTCAGTTCGAACCGGCCGTTCGCGTCGGTCGTGCCCTCGGCAACCCGGCCTTGGTTATCGGGCGCGAAGACCACCTTGGCATCCGCCAACGGCTTCCCGTTGTAGGTAACAACACCACTCGCCGAAACTGGTTGCGGTCCGTCCTCGCCGCGAGTTATGGCGCGTGACAATTGGCGTTGTCTTGGCCACGTGTCGCGCGGCGTAACGTAACCCGCCCCGAGGACGGGGCGGCTCTGGCCTATCGGGTTCCTCAACCGCCTACTAACCGCGCTGGCCGATCCCCAACTCGTCGGCGTGAGGTTTTAGGGCGTCGATTACGAACTGAATGTGTTCGCCCGGGTCTACGCCGAGTAGCTCGACGGCGTCATGGATAATCTGCCGGTCGACTTTGGCCGCGAAGGCCTTGTCCTTGAGCTTCTTCTTTACGCTCTTGGGCTTCAGCGTGGCGACGCCCTCGGGCCGAACCAGACAGCAGGCTATTACAAATCCGGCCAACTCGTCGCAGGCCAGCAAGGCGCGGTCCATGACCGTTTTGGGCGGAAGGCCCCACTTGGTCTGATGGAACGAGACGGCGTAAGCAATCTCCACTTCACCTTGCTCCTCGAGCCAGTCGACGATTCGGCGGGGATGCTCGTTGGGCCACTGCTCGTAGTCGGCGTCGTGCAGCAAACCGGTGACGGCCCAACGCTCCTCGTCGGCATCTTCGCCGCCGTATACTTTGGCGGCCTGACGCATGACAATTTCAACCGCCCGGGCGTGTTTTCGAAGCGATTCTGTCTTCGTCCAGGCTCGGAGTTGCTCCTCTGCCTGCTGACGGCTTATGCTCATCGGTAGCCTTCCAGCTTGGGTGAATCGAGCCGCATTTCGTGTCGGCCACGAGTGACGACCAGTTTACAGTCTGGCCTCCGCCGGGGAAAGCCGCCTCGGCATCTCAACCCCTCTTTCCTATGTCACCCAGGATACGCAGGCAGACGACGATAATCGGGCATTTTGGCCGATTGGCGATACCGGGGGCGGGTGTCCGGTGTTTGTATGTTTCAGGGGAATAATATGCCCTGTAAGTGCTGAAGATGATGTCGGGGCAATAGTCGATGAATTGGCAGATTTGGTCAATGCGTAAAGCGGGGGGGGTGTAGCTGGATTCGCAAGAATTCAGCCCGCGAGCGGCAAGCCATCTTAATTCTTGCGAATTCAGCTACGGGGCGGTGAGCTGTTGCCGGGAATAGCGTTTTTGTGTAGACTGAAACTGGTGGATTCTTGGGCAATAACAGGAAGGGAGAGGAGCTATGAGACGAGGTTTGGCTCTAATAACGGCAGCTCTGCTGCTGTGTGGCGGCGTCGGCGTTTTGGCCGAACATGCGTTCTCCGAAGACGTGGTTGCCGCCAAGGACGCGGCCCCGTGGCATGTCCTCCGACCGGCCGCGAAGCTTCCTGTTCCCAGGCCGGGCGCCGAGGTGACCCAGCCGACGGACCAACCACAAAAATACCTTCACGTGAAGGTCGATTACAACGTACCGGCCGGCGAGCGGAAGAGCCACAAGTTCCGCGTCGTCGACAGCAACGGCCAACCGGTCGGAACATTCTGGGGTTACAACAGCCAACGGTCGCAAGTCATCTTCGAGGGCAACTGGTCGAGTCTGGCCGGTTTGTACCTCGACGGTCTTGGCCATCGCGAACCCCTGTTCGACACGGTTCCGGTCAAGACGGTTCCGGTCAAACCCGTGACGCCTATCGTCAGGCGTACTCTTCCGGTCGTTGAGCCACCCACGGTTATCAGGCAGCCCGTCGTCCGCGACCCGGTGGTCGTTCAGCCACGGACCGTGATCCGCGAACCGGCGTTTGTACAGCCGCGTACGGTCGTCCGCCGGCACGCGATTGCCCGCGACCCGGTCGTTGTTACGCAGCCGACCGTTACGCATACGTCGGCGCGTCGCGTCTACGTTCCCTCTTCCGACCGCGTGGTTATCCGAGACAGGGATGCCGATCAGGTTATCGTGCATGATCGAGCGGACCGCGTCTTCATGCGCGACGGCGGAACCCGCGTTGTGCATGCACCCAGCAGCACGACTCACGTGGTACACGACAGTGGAACTCATGTTGTCCATGACGGTATCCACGTTGTCGGCGACGGCGGCACGACTCACGTCATCGGCGACGGTGTTGGCGGTGGTGGCTATGGTGTGGGAGTTGGCTCCGGCAGCGGCGTTGGCGTTGCTGTTGACAGTGGCGTGTCTGGACCGTGGGCGATGGACAATCGCGGGCCGGGCGAAGGCCCCGAGGCCGACCTTAGCTCCCTGGCCGCCAGCGGCACTGGCCCCGGCATGGGCATGGGTGCTGGCCCCGGCGCTGGTCCTGGCGAAGGAGCCGGCCCCGGTGCGGCCGCGGCTGCTGGTCCCGGTCCCGGCGAGGGCGCTGGCCCCGGTCCCGGTGAAGGTTCCGGCCCTGGCCCTGGTCCTGGCGAAGGCGCTGGCCCTGGCCCTGGTCCGGCTGCTGGTCCCGGTCCTGGCGAAGGCGCTAGTCCCG
>CAZDHN010000587.1:0-4324 GCA_964505115.1 uncultured Planctomycetaceae bacterium | reverse complement strand
AGGTCGGGCTGGATGCCATCGAGCGTGTGTCCCCACCGCGTGCCCATCCGGCCGTAGCTCGACTGGACTTCGTCGATCGTGAACAACAACTCGTTCTCACGGGCCCACTGTTCGAGTCGTTTCAAGTATCCGTCGGGCGGAAAGATGAACCCGGCCGCGCCCTGGTACGGTTCGACGATCAGCCCGGCCATGCTACCCACGCTGTTGGCCCGGATGGTGTCGTCAAGAATCTCGATGTGTTTATCGGCGCATTCATCTTCCGTTTTCGAGCCGAACGGGCAGCGATAGAAGTAGGGGAAGGGGGCGCGGATGCAGCCGGCCATCGCCGGGCCGTAGCCTCGTTTTGGGCCGGCCAGCCCGCCTACCGACGCCGCCGCGTAGGTGCGGCCGTGGAACCCGCCGTGGAAGCCGAGTATCTCGAAGTTGCCCGTCTTCCGCTTCATGATGCGGATCGCCGCTTCGACCGTCTCGCTCCCCGTCGAGAGGAAGAAACACTTTTGCATATGCGGCGGCAGGACTTCGGCCAGCTTTTCGGCGGCCAGCACGCGGCCCCGGCTGGGACACTCGTAATTATTCAGCAGCTTGCCCGACGCTTCTTGCAGTGCCTTAACCAGATGCGGATGGGCGTGGCCCACGTTGGTTACCAGCACGCCGCTGGTCCAGTCGAGGAATGTGTTGCCGTCGACGTCGGTTACCGTCACGCCGTGCCCTTCTTCCCAGACAACGGACGCCTGATAACCGGTCGAATCGGCCTCGACCCGCAGCCAGCGCTCGATAAGCTCCCGCGATTTCGGGCCGGGGATGGGTGTTGTGATATTTACTGTCGGCATGGTTGTATGCTCTTGGAGTTTTGCGGATTGGCTTTGGCGGACGGATGTCGATATCGAATCACAATTTAGCGGCCGGGCTGCTTAGGGTGCCACTGCTGGCTTGTCCAGCAGTGCGAAAAACAAATCCCGCAACAACACTGCTGGACAAGCCAGCAGTGGCACCCAGCCGCTTAATCAATCACAGCCACAATATTGCTTGTTATTCGCCGTCCAACACTTCCTCGTTCAAACACCAGCGGGGTGGCTTGCCGGCCAGGGCGAGGTCGATGTCCTCGACGATATCGGTGCGGATCTTCCAGGCGGCGTCCTCGCTGTACCAGGAAAGATGGGGCGTAAGGATCGCGTTGTCGAGATTCTTAAGCGGATAGTCCTCCTTGGGCGGCTCGTGGTCGAAAACGTCGATGCCCGCACAGGCGATTTGCTTCGCGCGCAGCGCCTCGGCCAGCGCTTCGGCGTCGACCATCGGACCTCGCGACGTATTGACCAGATAGGCCGTCGGCTTCATCATCGCCAGCGTCTCGCGGTTGACCAGATGTCGGGTTTCGTCGTTCAGCGGCGTGTGGATGGTTATGAAGTCGGACTCGCGAAAGACCCTTTCCATCGGGACGGTCTTCACGCCCAATCGCTTCACATTGCGTTCGGGCAGATAGGGGTCGCAGACCAGTATCTCGCTGAAGCCGAAATGCTGCATCTTGTGAAAAACGGCACCACCGATCCGGCCGCAACCGATGATCCCCAACACCTTGCCGGCCATGCGGTAACACTTTTGGATCGGCGAGAAGTCCCACTTGCCGGCCGCCATCGAATCATCGAGCACCTTGCGGCTTTGCGGGACCTGCCGGGCACAGGCGAACATCAGGGCGATTGCCTGCTCGGCGACTTCGTCCATGCAATAGTCGGGGCAATAGGCCAGCGGGATGCGGGCGGCCGTGCAGGCGGCCACGTCGATGTTGTCGTAGCCCGCCCCATGCCGGATAACCCGCTTGCAGTTGGTCAGCGAGCCGATCACCTTGGCCGTAAACGGCACCATGTTGACCACCACGATATCGGCGTCGGCCACCTCGGCGATGACCTTCTCTTCGGGTTCGAACTTCAATTGAAGCGGGACGAACTCAACGCCCCGCTTCTCCATCTCGGCCGCTTCCCAATCCAGGTCCGGCTCGATGTAGTCGGTTACGACGACTTTGGGTCTCTGGGTCATTCATTCTCTCCGTTGGGTATTTTATCGCTTGTGTTTTTGTTTAGTACCAACGCGGCGGGCGAGCCCGCCGGCTAAACAGGGCGTGAATGGTTGCTTTCAACGTCAGCCCAAATCGACCACCCGACCGCTGGTGGAGGACTGGTATATCGCCTCGACCACTTCGAGGGCTTTGACGGCATCCACGCCGCCGATCTTCGGCTGGCGGGTTTCCAGTATATCGTCGGCAATCTCCGCGACGTATTCCAACCCCAGCGAGCCGCAATAGCCGGGCACCTCTTCCATCTCGAACTCGATCGTCTTGCGCGGCGCGCCGCCGAAACTCGGATCGTTACTGCAAACGAAAAGTGCCTGCTTGGTTCCCTCGAAGGCCGGCTGAAAGTTCACGCAGCCGTCCGTGCCGCGGAGCGATAGGTACAGATCGCGGCCGGAGGGGTAACTGTCGGGCACGGTGTAGCTGATGTCCAGTGCCAGCGTGGCGCCGCTTCCGAACGTGCAGATGGCGAAGGAGTTGTCTTCGATGTCGTACGTTTTGTTCACGTGCACGTTCTTGCCCGTCACCTGGACAACCTCGCTATTCAACAGCCAGCGGTACAGGTCGATCCAATGCACGCCCAGGTTGTACATTGGCCCGCCGCCGCTTTTCGCCCGCTCGAGCATCCAGGGCGAATGGCCTTCGATGTAGCGGTGAATCCCACCCGCCGCGCAACGGCCTTCGCAGCCGACAATTCGGCCGAGGACGCCGGAATCGACGATTTTCTTCATCTCGCGTATTACCGGGTGATATCGCCATAGGTAGGGCGTGCTAAAGAGGACCTTGTTCCGCCCGCAGGCCTCGACGATCTTCCTGGCGCCGACCGACGTGTTGGCGATCGGCTTCTCCACCACCAGATGGATGCCCTTGTCGGCACAGGCAACGGCGGCGGCCGGGCATTCGTCGTGCGGCAGGAAGATGTAGGCCAGGTCGATCTTCTCGTTGGATAGCAGCTCTTCATAATCGACGTATGACGGAACGCCGAAGTCCCGCTCGAAATCCAGGCGGAGCGACTCCACTTCGTCGCAGACGGCCACCACCTTGGTGCCGGCCGTGGCCTGGAAGTGCGGCATGTACGTGCGCGGATGAAGATGTCCTAGGCCGATGATCCCGACCTTCAACGGGCTGGTCACGGGGCGTGTCTCCTTGGAATATGGCGGTCCCGGCCACAAGTTGTTGAATATACCCCCTCTATTGATCTTTGCATAGTCAATGCGCGGATCAAGGGGTTCCGCCGGGGGAACCGGGCTTCGCCCTCGATCATTGGCTATGCAAGGGTCAATAGGGCCGATCTGGCAAGGACCCCGCGGCTCGTCGATTCGGCCACAATTGACACAAATAGCTCGACTCGCGAGAATGAACTTCTTTGGAGGGGGTAGCGAAGGCTGCCTCGCGCAATTGGCAAGGCAACCGTCGAGAGGAGTCCGCTGATGGAATGTAAGAAGACCGAGAACCTGGAAAAGTGCAACTGCAGCTACGAACCGTGTTCGCGGAAGGGCGTCTGCTGCGATTGTATCGCCTATCACCTCCGCTCGCGCCAGCTTCCCGCTTGCTGCTTCACCAACGAGGCCGAACGGACCTACGACCGCTCGTTCGAGCACTTCGCGAAATTGGTTTCGCGGCAGAAAGTGTAAGTGAGGGATTAGGGATTGGCCGCCAGTGGAGTGTCTTCTCGCAGTTCCAATCCCTAATCACTAATTCCCAATCCCTTTTAAGGAACCCGCCTAATGGCCAAGGACCCGCTCACGCCGTACGGAAATCGACCAATGGTCACTCCGATTGTCAACGCCGTGAACTACGAATACAGCTCGTTCGAGGTGCTCCGCCAGATTACCGACGGCGAGATCGACGGGTACACATATCACCGCGACGACAACCCCACGGTCCGCGCCGTCGAGAAGACAATTGCCGAACTGGAAGGGGCGGAAGACTGCATCGTTTGTACTACCGGCATGGCCGCCTGTACGATGGTCTACCTGACCTACCTGAGCGCGGGCGACCACGTCATTGTGTTTCACGATGTGTACGGGGCACACTACAAGGTGTCGCTCATATTGGAGCGGATGGGCGTCGAAATCACCTGGCTCGACGCCTCCGACAGCATGGCGATCGAGCGGCACGTCAAACCGAACACGAAGCTCATATTCCTCGAAACGCCGAGCAATCCACTCTGCAAGGTTGTTGATATCGCGGCCATGAGCCAAGTCGCCCGACGTGCCGGCGCCCTGCTCGTCGTCGACAACACCTTCGCCACGCCCTTCC
>CAZDHN010000586.1:0-4326 GCA_964505115.1 uncultured Planctomycetaceae bacterium | reverse complement strand
ATAAGCACGACCAGCATTCCGCCACCCAGCGTGACGGCCTGAAGCACGTCGGTCCAGATGACGGCCTGCACGCCACCCAGCGTCGTGTAGGCGACGGCGAAGGCACCCAGGCCGACGAGCGTCCAGACGAGTTGCACGTCGCTAAGCCCCATGACGGCCTGAAGAATTAGCCCCGTGGCATAGAGCATGCTTCCCATCCAGCCCAGCGCGTAGCCGGCGAACAGCAGCGTGCCTAGCCGCCGCAGTGAGCGGTTGAAGCGAATCTCCAGGTACTCGTATACGCTGGTTATGCGGAGGCGCAGAAACAGCGGCACGAACAGCCACCAGAGGATGGGCGTGATGACCAACGGGATGAACAGCAGCGTGACGAAGAAGTGGTAATCCTGGTAAGCCGCCTCGCGAGGCAGGGCAACGAACGAGAGCGCACTGAAGGCCGTGGCGAACAACGAGATGCCCACCGCCAGCCAGTTCATCCGCCTTCCGCCGACGAAGTAATCCTCGTTCGACCGCTGCCGACCCGCAAAAAGCAGGCCGAGCGCGAAGACAATCACCAGATAGCCGCAAAAGATGGACCAGTCGATCCAGTTTAGTGTGCTCATGGCGTTGTGCGTGGTCGGTCGGTTTTCGGGCCAACCATCGGCTCCCGCCGACGGCTATAACCAGCTTCTGCTGATAATACGAGTGTTTCGACTCATGTTAGCCCGGTCGCCTGCGACCGGCCGGGGCAAACGCTTGAATTAATAGAAAAGCCAAACCCGTCGCAGGCGACGGGGCTAACTCTTCGATACTTTGATATGAATTTATCAACAGGAACTTACTATCATGTTTCTGTCGCGGAAAGTCGACCGCAAGACAAACTACCTTCCGTGATACCCTGGCCGGCCGGCCGATGCAACCCATGAACCGTGGCGGACCCCCCGGTGTCGCAAACCGGCAGGAGGTTGTCGCAAAAAGGCGGCAGTCAGATGGTGTTGACCGATAGTATCCGTGATAAACTACCGGAAGACACTTGGCCTGAAGCCGCGACCAGCACCGATAAGCGGCACCGAAACCGACAACCCAGTGAGAATAAGGAGCAACCGATGAGACGCGAGAATCTGCTTTCTGGCATCGTGTTACTTGCCGTTTTGACATGCACATCCGCATATACTGAACAGGCCGCCGCGGCGGATGGCGGCGTCGATCTCGAACGCGCGTTTCCCGCGCCGCCGGATGTCTGCAAGCCCTGGGCCTATTGGTGGTGGCTTAACGCCAATGTGACGAAGCAGTCGATCACCCGCGATCTGGAAGGCATGAAAGCCCGGGGACTTGGCGGCGTACTACTGTTCGACGTAACCGCCTACGGCCAGTATCTGGTCCCCTCGCCCGAGCGAAAAGTCGCCTTTATGAGCCCCGAGTGGCGGCGGCTCGTGCATTACGCCATCTCGGAGGCCGGCCGGCTGGGGCTCCAGGTGAGCGTCAACCTGAGCACCTGCGGCGGGGCGCTACAAGCACCGTGGGAGATGGGCGCACATGCTCCCAAACACCTCATCCGCACAACCAGGCAAGTCGTCGGACCGACGCAACTCGAGTGCGGTCTAACGAAACCCGAAAAGGGATTCTTCTGGGACGTCGGCGTCATGGCCGTCCGGCTCGATAAGACGAACGGCCAGGCTGCCACACCCGCCCCCGCGCCTGCCGCCAAGGTCGGTCTGTCGGACGAGTGGTCGCCCATCTTCGAGTTCTCGCACAGGGCCGCCCGGCTGGTTCTTCCCAAGGACGCGCCCGTGGCAGCCGAGGTTATCGACTTGACCTCGAAGGTCGACGCCGACGGCCGGCTCGCCTGGAAGGTGCCCAAGGGTCGTTGGATGTTGATCCGCTTCGGCTGCGAGACGATAGAAGGCCATGGCAAGGATGTTGACATTCTGAACCGCCAGGCGGCCGCCTCGCATTTTGATCGGATCGGCCGGGTGATTCTCAAGGACGCCGGCCCCTTGGCGGGCAAGACGCTCACGCATTTCTACAATGTCAGTTGGGAAGGCGCGTCACCCGGCTGGACACCCGGCTTCGAGCAGGAGTTCCGCAAGTACCGCGGCTACGACATGCGGCCGTATCTGCCGGTGCTGGCGGGCGTGATCGTCGAGAGCCGCGCGGTCTCCGAGCGATTTCAGGACGACTACCGCCGCACGCTTTCCGACTGCTTCCTGCATAACTGCTACGAGCAGTTCACCGAGCTTTGCCACCGGGCTGGCCTAAAATGGCACTCCGAGTCGGGCGGCCCCTGGCGTCCCAGCCCGCTGTTCAAGAACGCCGACCAGCTTGCCTTCTGGGGTCGCAACGACATGCCGCAGGGCGAGTTCTGGTGGCCCAGGGGACGCTCCAACGCCAAGCTGGCGGCCACTTCCGCCCACGTCTACGGCAAGCGGCTGGTCTCGATCGAGGCCTTCACCCACATGGTCCCGCATTGGTCGGCCTACCCGGGCGCTTTGAAGTCGAACGCCGACGCCGCATTCTGCGACGGCATCAACCAGTTTGTCTGGCACACATCGAGCGCCTCGCCCGTCGAGTTCGGCAAGCCGGGCATCGTCTACTTCGCCGGCACGCATCTGAACCCGAACGTAACCTGGTGGAATCAAGCCGGGCCGTTTCTCGCCTATCTGGCCCGAGGTCAATTCATGCTGCGACAAGGCCGTTTCGTGGCCGACGTCTGTTGCTATACCACCGACAGACACCACACCAACTGGACCCGGGGCGAGAAGTGGAGCGTAAAACCCTCGCTCGTGCTTCCCAAGGGATACGCGTACGACCTGATTAACGCCGAGGTATTGACGGAGCGTCTTTCGGTCGACGATGGTAATCTGGTCCTGCCCGACGGGATGACGTACCGCTTGCTGGTTGTCGATCTTGAGGATGAGGACATGCCACCTCGGGCGCTTGCGAAACTGGTCGAGTTGGCCAAAGCCGGCGCGACGATCGTGCTGGGCACCCGGCGCCCCGGTCGGGCCGACGGACTTGCCGACTACCCGAACTCTGACAAGGAAGTGCGACGGCTGGTCGACGAGCTTTGGGCAGGCGCCGGCGAGCGGCCGCAAACTCGCGAGTGTGGCAAGGGGAAGATCGTTAGCGGCCGGACCATGGAAGAGGTACTCGCGGCAAAGGGTATCTTGCCCGACTGCGCCGGACCCGTGCAGTACATCCACCGCCGCGCGGACGGCACGGACCTCTACTTCGTCTCCGGCAGCGGGCCGGTGGAAGCCACGTTCCGCGTTACCGGTCGCCAGCCCGAGCTTTGGAATCCCCAGACCGGACAAATTACCGACGCGCTGAACTACCGAACGACGGACGACGGCCGGACGGTCGTGCCGCTTGAGCTTACCGAGCACGGTTCGGTGTTCGTCGTCTTCCGCAAGCCGGCCCAAGGGTCGCACGTGGTTTCCGTCTCCGGTCCCCAGGGCGGTCTCGATATTGTCGGCCGAAACGGCCAGGCCGCGAACCTGCGTGTTTGGCAAAACGGTCGTTACGTGCTGGCCACTTCGACGAAGGCGCAACTGCCGCTAGAGGTGGCGGACCTGCCCGAGCAAAAGGAAATCGCCGGCCCCTGGACCGTCGGCTTCGCGCCCGGCTGGGGCGCGCCCGAGTCGATCGTCTTCGACAAGCTCACGCCTTGGAACGAAAACCCGCAAGAGGCGATCAAGCACTTCTCGGGCACGGCCACCTACCGCAAAACGTTCTCGCTCGACGCCAAGCAGGCGGCCGGCCTGGTGCGGCTTGCCCTGGGCGAGGTCAAGTACGTTGCCGAAGTCCGCGTGAACGGAAAGGACCTTGGCGTGCTCTGGACCGATCCCTGGACGGTCGATTTGACCGGCGTGGTGAAGCCGGGCGAAAACAAGCTTGAGATCGACGTAACCAACGTCTGGGCCAACCGGCTGATCGGCGACGCCGGCCTGCCCGAGAGCCAACGACGGACGAAAACAAACATCGGCCTCCACGAGGGCAAACGTCCCAAGGACAAAAGGGCATGTCAAGGCTACTGGTCGACCCAACCGCTGCTCCGCTCCGGCCTGATCGGCCCCGTCCGACTTGAGTTCGGCCGGGCGATCAGCCTTCCACTAGAGAAGTAGGACGGACATTGCCCACCAATCTCCCCTCTCCCTTTGGGAGAGGGGCCGGGGGTGAGGGTTTGGCTTCGGAACTCGAAACACTTTGAATCAAGCGATTCGCGCAGACTACCCCTCACCCTAACCCTGGGCTCCCGAAAATGTGAGGTTATGGGGAATTCGTTTTCATCCGGATTTTGTTTCGCAATTTCAGGCCCAACGGGCCGCGCTGTCACAGCCCAGGGCGCAG
>CAZDHN010000585.1:0-4338 GCA_964505115.1 uncultured Planctomycetaceae bacterium | reverse complement strand
ATCCAGGGCGGTTGGGCCTGGGGTGTGTTTCTCATGCCCTACATCGAGCAAAGCTCCTTGAAGGACACGCTCAGCGCCAGTAAGTACACGCTCTCCTACGTCATCTCGGATCCCGTCCTGCTGCCGATGCTGCAAACTAACCTCGCCTCATTCTCCTGCCCGTCCTCGCCCATCAAGCCCTTGAGAGAGTACCTCGGGCCGGGATCGGAAATGGTCGCCACGTCCAACTACACCTGCTGTCGGGGTTTCTACAGCTACAAAGGCAACGTGAATATTAGCAAGCAAAACAACGGTATGTTCTACGCCGAAAGCGGAGTGAAGATCCGCGACGTGACCGACGGGACCAGCAACACAATCGCCTCGGGTGAACGGACCGTGCTGCCCGTCTACTCGGAGAACCCGAAGAAATGGCCGTCCTGGTGCGGCCCGGGAGGGCTCGGCATCGGTAGCACCGTCAGCTCGTGCGTCGCCGACAAACCGAACCATCCCACCGACATGCATTTGTTCAGCAGCCATCATCCGAGCGGCACCAATTTCTGCTTCGTCGACGGCTCGGTCCACTTCATCTCCGATACTATTCACTCCGACAACGCCGGGTTGGAGTCCGGTGACGATGGGAATCACTCCGATTTCGTGCAGGCGGCCCGCGAAGGCCGGATAGGACTCTATCAGTTGCTGGGGGTTAAGGATGACGGCCAACCGGTCTCCGGGGCCTTTTAGCCCGTTCGCGGGACGCATTGCTAAAGGGAACTCATTGCAAGCCCCACGGAATATCGAAGCAACCATGAGAAAACCAACACAAGCACTACGATATGTGATGTTGATCCTGTTCGGCCTGCTCGCGGCCGGCTGTGGTTCGGCTGACGGGTTGGCGAGGGTGAAGGGCACGGTCACGCTAAAAGGCCAACTCTTGGAGGGCGCCGTCGTCGATTTCCGACCACTTGAGCCGGGTGGCTCGCCCTCCTCCGGTATCACCGACGCCGAGGGAAGATACCTGCTGATGTACAATTTCAACACGGCGGGGGCGATGCGGGGCGAGCACGTCGTGTCGATCCGAACGGCACGAACGATCTTCGACGACCAGGGCATCGAACATGAGAGCGAAGAGTGCGTGCCGGCCAACTACAACACTCACACCCAGTTGAAGCGAACCGTCGAGGCCGGAAGAAATACAATCGACTTCGAGCTCCATTAGCGCCTGCAGAGCCAATGACCGAGGGCGAAGCCCGGTTCCCCGGCCCGGCGGCCTTGATCCACGCATTGACTCTGCAAGAATCAATAACCCTCGTTGCACGTCTGATGCCGTATCGGATGGAGACAACAATCAACGCAACTATTCAGCCATCTGAAGCAATCAACCACATCACGAATTGGCGCTTACCAAACATGAGAACTCTCGTTACATTCATCGGTCTCGCCACACTGGCTGCCAGCCCGTGTGCCGGGTGGGCCCAGCAGTCGGCAGCCCCCAAGGACATCAAGAGCGAGCAATCGCTTCCCTCCCGCTACCCCTTTGTCGTCAAAGACGTTCTCGCCTTCTGTACGCCGGCCAAAGGCTTCTGGGTTGATCTCGGGGCCGGCAAAGGACAGGTTGCGATCCCGCTGATCGAAGCCACCGGCAACCCGGTTGTCATGCTCGACCCCGACCGGGAAGCAATGACCGCGGGGCTCAAGCTCGCACGAGAGAAGAAACTCGCGGACCGCCTGTCGGCCGTGGTCGGCTGCGCCGAGGCAATGCCCTTCCCCGACAATACCGTGGACCTCGTCGTCAGTCGCGGCTCGATCTTCTTCTGGGACGATCCGGTCAAGGGGCTAAAGGAGGTCCATCGCGTCTTGCGCCCCGGCGGCAAGGCCTACATCGGCGGCGGTGCCGGAAGCGGTTACCCAAAATGGGCCGCCAAGAAGCTCATTCAAACGCGAAAGGAAAAGATGACAGGCGACGAAGCCGACCGATGGAAACGCTTCGTCGAACTGCGACGCCCCGAGCAAATGAAGCAATGGGCCAAACACGCCGGATTGTGTGAGTTCGCGGTGATGGGCCGGGGAGCCATTTCCAGCGCGGATGAAAGAACCGGCCAGGGCGTATGGCTCCTGTTCGAGAAGAAGTCGGAAGAGGGCAACTAGACGGGGCAATTAAACGCTTGGGAGGAAGATGATGAAATCGAGTTGTTCCATTCTGATTCTTCTCTTGGTTCTGGGCCCCGCCGCGCTGGAGGATGCCGACTCCGCAACACGAGGCGCCGAACGGCCAAACATCGTCTTTATTCTGGCCGATGACCTGGGCTGGACCGACCTGGGGTGCATGGGCAGCCGGTTCCATGAAACGCCCAATATCGATCAGCTCGCCCGCCAGGGCATGACCTTCACCTCGGCCTATTCCAACGGGCCGAACTGCGCCCCCACCCGGGCTTGCCTGATGAGCGGCAAATACCAGCCGCGACACGGGATATTCACCGTCGGCGATCCGTGGCGCGGAGCTCGGACCCGACGCCGGCTGATTCCCGTCGACAACAAGACGGTGCTGCCACTGGAGGAAGTGACGCTGGCCGAAGCGCTCGGCGCGGCCGGCTACCGAT
Organism: uncultured Planctomycetaceae bacterium; assembly: GCA_964505115.1. Taxonomy (GTDB): domain Bacteria; phylum Planctomycetota; class Planctomycetia; order Pirellulales; family Thermoguttaceae; genus CAZDHN01. The sequence goes on along the minus strand of CAZDHN010000585.1, from coordinate 1,762 downwards.
CGGCCCATGTCGGAAAATGGCATCTCGGCGGCCCGGGGTTCTTGCCCACCGACCAGGGATTCGAGGTCAACCACGGCGGCAGCGCGGCCGGCTCGCCGGCGGGCGGGTACTTCCTTCCCAACAAGATGAATCTGCCCAAGGCCAAGCCGGGCGAGTACCTCACCGACCACCTCACCGACCGAGCGTTGGAGTTTATCGAAGCAAACCGCAAGGGGCCGTTCTTCCTCTACCAGGCCTACCATTCGGTCCACACGCCGATCCAGGCCAAGCCCGACTACAAGGCCAAGTACGCCGCCAAGGAGATCCCCGAGGGATCGACGCACGACAATCCGGCCTATGCCGCCATGATTCAAAGCCTCGACGAAGGCGTCGGGCGGATTCTGGCCAAGCTCGACGAACTGGGTATCGCCGACAACACGCTGGTCATCTTCTACTCCGACAACGGCGGCGTGGGCGGATACCACCGAGCCGGGATTCAGGCTGGCGAGATCACCGACAACGGGCCGCTGAAAGGCGGCAAGGGAACGCTTTTTGAAGGCGGCATCCGGGTCCCGCTAATCGTTCGCTGGCCCGGCGTGGTCGAACCCGGCAGCCGCTGCGACGCGCCCGTGATCTCCGTCGATTTCTATCCCACGCTCCTGGAAGCCGCCAAAACCGCGGCCGACCCGGGCCACAAGCTCGACGGCCGTAGCATCGTGCCTCTCCTGAAACAGACCGGCGACTCGAACCGCCCGCCACTCTACTGGCACTTCCCCGCCTACCTTCAAGGCCGCCGCGGCTCCGACCGCGCCACGCCGGCCGGCGCGATCCGCTCCGGCCCCTGGAAGCTCATCGAGTTCTTCGAGGACGGGCACTTGGAGCTATACAATCTGGCCGACGACATTGGCGAGAAGCACAATCTGGCCCGCAAGATGCCGGAGAAGGCCAACGAGTTGCACGCCAAGCTCCGCGCCTGGCGCGCCCGCCTCAAAGCGCCCATGCCGCGCCCCAATCCCGACTTCAACCCTGCCGGCCGGCCTGGGAAAAAGCGGCGACCGGCGGCTAAGAACAAATAGCGCGAATTAGCATTACATCGCTGGGTGTGGCTGATCTATCGTTTAGCCGACAGGCTTGCCCGCCGCGTTATCCGCAGCAATGCCAACCCGTGGCACTGAGAAACACGGAGTTGACAGTATATCATATCCGATATACGCTTGATTGGGGCGGCGCGGAAATAAGGAAAGATCAATGGACGCGACAAAACGCCGGGCACTTGAGTCGGCCGGATGGAAGGTCGGTGATGCGGCCGACTTTCTAGAGATGGGCGACGAAGAGCGCCAATTGCTGGACGCGCGGGTCGAACTGGCTTTGGCCATTCGCCGCCAGCGCAAAATCCGCAAGCTGTCGCAGAAGGAGTTGGGAGCCCGACTTAAGACCAGCCAACCGCGGGTAGCCAAGATCGAGCGCGCCGCTTCCGACGTGTCGTTGGACCAACTGGTCCGCGCGTTCACGGCCGCCGGCGGCAAGTTCGTCATCAAGTCGACGACAACGAAACCCAAGAAGGGGAAACAGTCCAAAGCCAAGACCGCCGATACCGTCGTCCTGGAGGTGGCAACGGCGAAATAGCGGGTTCCACTGGGATTGAAGTAGGCGGTAGTAGGCCCGACGTTGACGTCGGGTTGGGTGAACTGCCACATCCACCCCGTTCCCATCCCGCCCGCCGCCTTCGGCGGCGGGCGGGGTGGGAACGGGAAACGCAATCGGGGATGCCTCGCATTGCAAA
>CAZDHN010000584.1:0-4346 GCA_964505115.1 uncultured Planctomycetaceae bacterium | reverse complement strand
ACCCCGATAGAACGGTATCTGCACGATGCCGGAAAAGAACGTCCAGCGGGGTGGGATTAACGGTTCGCGCGGCGCGCCGGGCCGTACGGGCTCCAACAGCAGCTCGCCCGATTCCGACAGTGTCCGCAGGCCGGGCATCAAGCGGCTCGGCGGTTCGATTTCTTCCTCGGCCGGCTCGCGCACGTCGTAGCCATCGTTCTCGTCGAACCGCACTTCGACTTCTTTTGACTTGCGTGGCCGCGGCAGCACGGGAAACGACGTTTGACAGTCGGGGCACACAATCTCCCGGCCTACCTGATCGGCCTCCGCGTAGAGACGCGTCTGACACAACGGACAGACGGCCGGCACGTAGTGCTCGGGCGACTTCGGCCCGCCACGCGGCGCTCGCGACCCTTCATGCAGCGGATAGTCGCGCGAACCGGACATCCGGCTCCCTCGGGAGTTACAGGAAGGGAGTGGTGAACCGCACGGAGTTCAGCGGCCGCGCTTTGTGCATCGCGGCCCTATAGCCTACCGCTTCCGCCGGCGGCGGCCAAGTAGGCCCAACCCGCCCAGGGCCAGGAGCAGCAGCGAGTTCGGTTTGGCCTGGGGGGTTCGCCGACGGGCTGATCGGCGGCCTGATCTTCGCCTGGCTCTACAACTTCATCGCCGCCCGATCGACACCGTCGAAAGACGAGTAGCACCCCACCCGCTGCCCGCCGACACTTGCATTCCCCCCGCGCGCCGGTTTAGACTGGACTCGGGTGCCACTGCTGGCTTGCCCAGCAGTGTACTGGTGAAAGTCGATACTCCGCACTGCTGGACAAGCCAGCAGTGCCACCCGCCCCGCCGACCATCCTCACGAAAGGTACACACCATGAAACGATTTGGATTTCCGGCCCTGGCGCTGTTCGCCACGCTGGCCGTTACATCAACATTCGCCGCGGATGAAGAAGAGTTCGTCTCACTGTTCAATGGCAAGGACCTCTCGGGCTGGGTCAACGTGAACTGCGCGCCAAACACTTTCTCGGTGTGCGACGGGATGATTTGCTCGACCGGTGTTCCCACGGGCATCATGCGAACCGAGCGGCAGTACGAGAACTTCGTTTTCGAGCTGGACTGGCGACACATGCGTGCCAAGGGCAACGCGGGTCTGTTCGTTTGGAGCGCCCCGCTGACGGCGCCCGGCGTGCCCTTCAGCCGGTCGATTGAGATTCAGATACTCGACGGTCGCGAGACGGAGAACTACACCAGCCACGGCGACATTTTTTCCATACACGGCTCGACGATGAAACCCGACCGGCCGCACCCCGCCGGCTGGCCGCGATGCCTGCCCAGCGAGCGACGCTGCAATCCGGCCGGCCAATGGAACCACTATCGGGCGACCTGCAACGACGGCTCGATCAAGCTGGAGGTAAATGGCAAGCTCGTGTCGGGCGCCAGCCAGTGCAACTACCGCAAGGGCTACATCTGCCTGGAGTCGGAAGGCTCGCCCTGCCAGTTCCGCAACATCCGCGTCAAGGAACTGCCCTCGACCAATCCCAAGCCCGACGAAATCGCTCCGACGGCCCAAGGGTTCAAATCGCTGTACACGGGCGTCGACCTTTCCGGTTGGAAGGTGGAGCCGGGTGACGAAGGCCACTGGCGAGCGAAGAACTGGATACTCGACTACGACGGCAAGAGCGAGGCGAAGGACAAGCACCTTTGGACCGAAAAGGAGTACGGCGACTTCGTAATGATTTGCGATTGGCGTTGGACCCGCAAGCCTGTCAAGCTGGCCTGTCCGGTGGTCCTTCCTTGCGGCAACACGGCACTGGGACCCGACGGCAAGCCGCAAACCATCGAGGTGCCCGACGCCGGCGACAGCGGTATCTACCTGCGCGGCAGCAGCAAGGCACAGTTGAACATCTGGTGCTGGCCGATTGGTTCGGGCGAAGTGTGGGGATATCGCAACGACAAGCAGATGCCGGGCGAGGTCCGAGCGGCCGTCACGCCCAAGCTGAATGCCGACAACCCGATCGGACGCTGGAACCGGTTCGTCATCACCATGAAGGGCGACCGGCTGACCGTCGAGCTTAACGGCCAGACGGTAATCGAACGAGCCCAACTGCCGGGCGTGCCCGCGCGGGGCCCCATCGCGCTGCAACATCACGGCGATCCGATCCAGTTCGCCAACCTATTCATCAAGGAGTTGGACTGAACCGATGCGAAATCAAGAGAGAATCGGCCGCCGCGCGTTCATGCGGTCCGGAGCCGCGGCAGCCGCCGGACTTGGCGCAGGAAGTTCCATCGCGGCCGAGTGTGGCGACGAGCCCTCGCCCGGCATCTATCGCCAGCCGGCTCGGGACGTGCCTATTGTCGAGCAGGCCGACGTGGTCGTTTGCGGTGCCGGACCGGCCGGCGTCAGCGCGGCGATTGCCGCCGCCCGAACCGGGGCCAAGACTCGGCTGATCGAGGTCAACGGTTGCCTGGGCGGTATTTGGACGGCCGGACTGCTGAGTTGGATCATCGACGCCTCCAACAAGTCGGGCATAATGAAGGAGATGCTCGCCCGGCTCGACAAGCGCGGCGTGCTGACGCCGTTTGGCGGCTCGTTTGGATACGACATCGAGCGGATGAAACTCGTGCTCGAAGAGATGTGTGCCGAGGCCGGCGTCAATATCCAACTGCACACCCGCGTCGTAGCCGCCGCTCGAAACGAGGCCAATCGCCTGACGATGGCTGTCACCGAATCGAAGTCGGGCAGGCAGGCCTTTGCCGGCAAGGTTTTCGTGGACGCAACCGGCGACGGCGATCTGGCCGCCCGGGCCGGATGCCAATTCGATTACGGCCGCAAGGGAACCGGCCAGGCGCAGCCGATGAGTCTGATCGTGCTCCTAACCGGACTCGACCCGGACGAAGTGGCTCCGTTCGTCCGCGGACTGGCCGAGCCGCGCGGCTTGAAGAACCCCAAGGGACGATTGCTCGAGGAAATGCGACGCGCGGGCGTCGATCCCTCTTACGCCGGGCCGACCATCTTCCACATCGCGCCCGGCTTGTTCGCCATGATGGCCAATCACGAGTACGGCGTGGCTGGAACCGACGCCGCGCAGGTAACGGCCGCCACGCTCAGCGGTCGGGCCGAGGTCAACCGGCTGGTCGACGGGCTGCGCTCGCTCGGCGGCGTCTGGAAGAACATCCTGTTGGTGGCAACGCCCGAGCATATCGGCGTGCGCGAGGGACGCCGCATCCACGGGCGTTATCAGGTGACTAGCGATGATCTGGTCCAAGGCGCCCGACATGAAGACGCGGTCTGCCGCTCGACGTTCGGGGTGGACATCCACGCGCCCGACCCCAAGAAGAGCAAGGGCATCGTCAAGGACGGCGTCCGAAAGACGCGGGCCTACGACATCCCCTACCGGGCCCTGATTGCGCGCGACGTGGACGGCCTGCTAACGGCCGGCCGCTGTATCAGCGGCGATTTCGTGGCCCATTCCAGCTATCGGGTGACCGGCAACGCCGTGGCGATGGGCCGGGCCGCCGGCACCGCGGCCGCCCTGGCAGCGGCCGGCAACCGCTTGCCCCAAGACGTGCCCTGGGCGGAGATTGCCAAGAAGTTGCAGTAGTCAGTATCAGTCACCGTGATGGGTGCCACTGCTGGCTTGTCCAGCAGTGTTCTTGTGGGGTCTGCGCTTCGCACTGCTGGACAAGCCAGCAGTGGCACCCCTTTTCACCCGCCCGTTCACTCCCCGGCTTTTTCAAGCACTTCCACCCGCCGGCCGTCGACGAGATTGCTTTCGGGGGCGCGGATGACCAGATCGCCGGGCGAGAGGCCGGCGATGACTTCGGCTTGCTCGTCGTTGATCATGCCGATCTTGACCTTTTCGATCCCGGTGTATCCGTCGCGAACCGCGTAGATCCGCCAATCGCCGTCGCCGCCGCGGAAGATGGCGGAGCGGGGAATCACCAGTGCCTTATCCTTTTGGGCCGTGGTGATTTGCACGCGGACCCGATATCCGACACCCAACCCCTGCTTGAGCAGGCGCTGGAGGTCCTCCGGCTCGAATCGCACGACGATCTTCACCCGCTGTTGCTCGACTCCGAGCGAACTAACCTTGGTGAACCCGGCCGGATAGATGCGGCTGACCTTTCCCCGGGCGCGTGGCAGACCGATGGCCGGCCCGTAGATCTCGACCGGATCGCCCTGCTTGGCATTGACCACGTCGAGACTCAGCACGTCGGCTTCCACTTCCAGGTCTTCCAGTCGGCCGATTTCCAACAGCTCGGTGCCGGCCGAGAGAAAGCGCTCGTTGCTGCCGTGCCTGCTCAATACGACGCCGTCGACCGGGCTGGTCATCTTGCCGCGGCGTTCGTCCTCCTCGACCTGT
>CAZDHN010000583.1:0-4350 GCA_964505115.1 uncultured Planctomycetaceae bacterium | reverse complement strand
GCCAGGCATGAGCTTTCCGAAGAAGAAGACGCCTTCCTGGCCACTTTGGCCGCCACGACCCCGACGGTGATTCTCGACAACCAGAACCAAGAAGCGCTTCACGAGGCAGTCCGGGAATCCCAGGCCGCCACTCGGGCCAAGAGCGAATTCCTCGCCAACATGAGCCACGAGATTCGCACGCCCATGACCGCCATCCTCGGCTTCGCCGACATCCTCCTGACGCAGCCCGACGAGGACCTTACAATGGAGGCCGCGGAAACGATCAAACGCAACGGCCAACACCTCCTGGAAATAATCAACGGCATTCTCGACCTTTCAAAACTCGAAGCGGGCAAGTTGCATCTCGAATCGAAGCCCTGCTCGCTGCCGTACATCATCGCGAATATTGCCTCCACGATGCGCGTGCGTGCCGACGCAAAAGGACTCGCGCTTGCGGTCGATTATCGCGGTCCCATTCCCGAGACAGTCGTAACCGACCCGACCGGGCTCACGCAAATCCTTACCAACCTGATCGGCAATGCGATCAAGTTCACGGAATTCGGCGGTGTCACGATGACCACGCATCTGGTCGGAACGACGGAAAACGGGCCGCTACTACAGTTCGACGTGGCCGACACGGGCATCGGCATCACGGAAGAGCAAATCGGCATGCTCTTCCGGCCGTTCGCGCAGGCCGATGCGTCGACCAGTCGCAAGTACGGGGGTACCGGACTGGGCTTGGCCATAAGCATGAAGCTGGCGAGGATGCTTGGCGGCAACATCACCATCGCCAGTACACCCGGCAGAGGAGCTGCGTTCAGCCTGACAATCGCGCCAGGACCGCTCGACGACACAAAGATGCTGCACCACTCGACCGAGGCGGTTACGATGAATACGGCTTCGAACCGCCCCGCCGAGGAGTCACTCATAACGCCCGGCTGCCGCGTTCTTCTTGTCGAGGATGGACCCGACAATCAGCGACTGATCCGCTGTGTCTTGGAGAGAGCCGGCGCCGACGTCACGATTGCCGAGAACGGTCGGGTTGCGCTCGAGAAATGCGCGGCTTGCCTTCCGGAACACGGACGACGGTACGACGATGAGAAGGAGCCGTTCGACGTCATCCTCATGGACATGCAGATGCCGATAATGGACGGCTACGAAGCAACCCGACAGTTGCGCGAATTGGGCTATCGTCGGGCGATTATCGCCCTGACCGCGCATGCCATGACGTTCGATCGGCAGAAGTGTATCGACGCCGGTTGCGACGACTATCTGGCCAAACCGATAGACCGGCGGAAGCTGCTGGCGAAGATTGCGGCCTACACGAAGGCAGCACCGGGTGCCACTGTTGGCTTGTCCAGCAGTGCGAAAGCATTAACCCCGCAAGCACACTGCTGAACAAGCCAGCAGTGGCAGCCGAATCGTCAACGCTGAACGTGGGCCCAGCGGCAGTCGTCGTACGAGTCCATCACCGCGCGGAGCAGCGGTGGCGTATCTTCTTTGGAATCTTCGACGACCAGCGTGCGTAGCAGGTCCAGGTTGCGGCGCAGCTCGGCGGTCGAGCGTCGAGCCTCGTCGCCGGTCACCCGCCCGCGCAGGAGGGCGGCCGTGGCAATGCCAACCAACAAAGTCGGCGCCGCCGCTCCCAAACCTTCGAGTGGCCGAATCGCCAGCGTGGCCAGAAATTGTTCCATCTTACCAAGTCGGAGGTTGGCGTCTAATCCCTGGCCCCTAATCCCTAATCCCTCGTCTCTCGTCCCTCACCCCTTCTCCGGCACGCCGGCTTGACGCATTGCGGCTCGCAGGTGTGCCAGGGCTTGCTTGTAATTATCGGGGCCGACGTATTCGAGTATCAGCGGCGCGTTTGGCGTCCGCTGGGCAGCCAGGGTGACGAACTCGCGATAATCGAGATCGCCCAGACCGGCCGCGACGCCTTGACGGACGTGCAATTTTCGGTCCTTGGCGTGCAGGCAACCGATCCACGGTGTAAGCTGATCGAACATCTCCTTCGTATCGTTCAGTTCCAGCAGGTTGGCCGGGTCCAACAACGCGCGGATTCGCTTCGAGTTCACCTCTTCCAGAAACATCCTGGTTCGCTTGGCACTGGTGAAGAAACTCCCGAAGAACGGCTCGCATAACACGGTGGCCTTGTTGCGTTCGGCTATCCGGTCCAACTGCTTGAAGGTGGCCAACATTTGCGTCCAGACCTCTTCCTGGAGGTATCGGGCCAAGCGCGGTGCCGGCTCCTCCGAATGATAGTGGCCCGATTCGGTAATGAAAGTATTCACGCCCATCGCGGCGCCCACCTTCATCATCGCTTCGAAGTAGGCCAGATTAGCCTCTCGTTCCGACTCGTCGGGATGGATCAGGTTCGTATAGACGCCCATGCTGTGGATGGAAATACCGGCCGAACGGTAAGTGTCGGCGATAGCCTTCGAGCGATCCGGTGTCAAGTCGGAGAGGTCGGAACGGCCGTTGTACTTCCAGTAGCGGCTATCGGTCTGGGTGAGGAACAACTGCACCGTGCGAATCCCCTGCCCGACCAACTCCCGGGCGAGCTCGGCATTGCTGTACTTATTGAACCCCGTGGTGGCCATCCCGATGGTCAATCCGGCCGACGGTTTGGCGGCCGGTTCCGCGGCGGCGGTCGAAGCGGCCAACAGCGGCAGCGAGGCCGCGCCGGCTTTCAATACTTCACGACGGGTAATTCGGTGTTTGGACATGAGGGAGCCTTTCGTTGACGTCAATTGTTATGTGCGTGGCAGGACATGGCTGATCAGGATTGGACATGATTTACAGGATTAACAAGATTCGCAACACTCTGGCCGTTTGAAGCGAACTTCGTGAGTTCATGCCAAAGGATTTAGAAAAGCAAACAAAGGAAACGAAGAAAGAAGCGTAGGCTTGCGACCCTGCCGCGATAGGCGAAACCAGGCGATATCAACATCTTCGTTATCTTTGTTTGCTTCTGTTCAAAATCCTGCCGTCTCCGAGATACCGTTGCCCTATGTTATCTCAGAAGCCGCTTCAGATGGCCACCGTCTTGCCCGAATTCATTCTTTCCATCCTGTAAATCTTGTCAATCCTGTCCTTTTCTTCCTGTCTTGGCTAGGTTCACGCGCCGATATCTTGGACGATTGTAACCAGTTGGCCCAGCATCAGGCAGGTGGCGCCCCAGATACGGTACGACTTCCAGGCGAAATGGGGCGCGTTGTACGCTTCACCATGCCACTGGCGCCGGTGGCTGCCCAAGTTGGCCGGATCGAGCAGGTGATCCAGGGGAATTTCGAGCAACTGCTCGACCTCCGCCGGATTGGGTACGAACCGGCCACGGTCATAGCTTACACCAACCCAGGGCTCGACGCAAAAGTTACTCACGTCCACGTACAGCGACGAGAGCCGGCCCAGCAGCTCGATCCCCATCTCCGGGGCGCCCAGTTCCTCGTGAAATTCACGCCTGGCGGCCTCGCCGCTCGTCTCATCCGGCTCGATCGCCCCGCCTGGGAAACAAACCTGGCCGGCATGGTCGGGCAAGTGCGTGGGCCGCAGCGTAAGCGGCAGATGCCAGCGCTCTTCATGTGGATAGAGCAACACCAGCACGGCCGCTCGGCGAGCCTCGGCCGGCGCTTCGTCAAACGGCCCCCGGCCAGGCCGACCCGATCGAAACCGAGCTAGACTCGCAGGCTCCGGCAGCGGTTCCGCCAATCGTTCGGCCAGCAGTTTGGGAAGTTGTTCGTTCATGCAGTCAAATTGATGGTTGGCGACGACGGACCTTCTCAACGACCCTCTACCGCAACCTGTATACGGCATACGTTCTGTTCTTGTAGACGACTTCCAGTGGCAGCGGCGGCTTGGCCAGGGTGAGCAGGTAATCGGCGCCGTACTTGCGGCCGAGATGTTCCAGCCGAGACGCGTCCAGGTTTGCCAGAGATCGGTGCCAGCGCCGCTTGGGCCACTGCCGGCCGGTCCCGTGAATCTCCCGCATGCTATCCCACCACTTGACAATCGAGTCGGCATCTTGCGGGATGTCTTTCCAAGTAACTACCTCGCCGTGACCCGTATACCATTTGAACGTTTGGGCAAGTCGCGGGGTGAGGAATCGCGCGCCGGGCGGAATGTTTTCGGGCTGGGATATCCAGTCGCAGGCGCGATACCAGTTTCCGTAGTTATGAACCCGACGCGCGTCGGCCCGCGGCACCCTCGGTATCACTCGCTTGTAGGCCAAACCACCCAAGTGAAGACCGGCGACCAGCAGGGCTACGACCAACCAGCGAATGCCAAGGGCCGGTTGTACTCGTAACGCCCGCACGATCAGCGACGTGCCACCCAACGCCACGCCGATCGGCACGGCCACGTCGGCCAGCCGGAACC
>CAZDHN010000582.1:0-4351 GCA_964505115.1 uncultured Planctomycetaceae bacterium | reverse complement strand
CCCGAATTCAGAACAAGCAACGATATCACGGCCAGAGCTTCGGGAAGTCCGTTCCCGCACCCGAATCCCCTCGGAATCTGCCCCGCTGGGCCCGCACGGCCGGCGCAGGCGGAGAGTTTGATCGTTGCCAATCGCGATCATCACCAACTTGGCCGAGCACCTCAACCACGTGATTGCGATCTGATGGCGTCAAAGTCTCACGCCCGTTTGAGCGACTGCGAAATGGTGATTCCGACCAGCCGGGCGACCAGCACGGCAAGGAAGAACTGGCCGATGAGTGCTTCCAGCACGGCGAGCATTCGGGCCATCGGCGAGACGGGGACTACGTCGCCGTAACCGAGCGTCGTCATGGTGACGAAGCTGAAATACTGCGCGTAAACGAGCCTTTCGTCGTCGAAACGCAGAGCTTCCGATTCGAGCGTCTCTCCCAGCGGAAAAGCAAATGACCCGGGCTGCATGATGTCGAGCGTCGAGTAGAGCATCGCCCAAAGGGTGCCCAAGAGGATGTACGTGCATACCGCCGCGCAGATCATATCGATGGAAACACGCCTGGCGCGGAAGAGGTGCCGTATGAGAATGGCAATCACGTAGCTGAAGAAGACGATCTCCCAGAGGTGCTCTCCCACGCGGAGCGGGTTGCCATCGACCGCCATGTTGACCAGCCGCATCAGAATCGGCGGCACCGCCAGTACCAGGGCGACAATCATCGTCCGCCGGGTCCGGGCGACCGCGAAGACGGCCGAGATCAGCATAATAACCAGCGTGCCGGTCAACACGCCGCGCACAACCCACCCATGGACATCCTGCTCGCAAAGCACGACCAGGGGCATGGCGAGCATCATCAGGACAAGCGTCCCCAGCAGGATGGCGAAGCGGTAACGGTACATGGTGAGACCTGTTCGATAGCTGTCTAGCCGACGGGCTTGCCCGGCGCGTTGGAACGCGCGGCGGACAAGTCCGCCGGCTGAACGTAATTCTATTCGCTCGGTGCCGGGATACGATAGAAGATGCAGTACAACGTCGGCAGCAGGACCATCGTGAGGATCGTCCCGAACGCCAGGCCGAACATGATGGTCACGGCCATCGACACCCAAAACACGTCCTGCAACAGCGGCGCCATGCCGAAGACGGTCGTCGCGGCGGCGTTAACCACCGGCCGCAGACGCGAGACGGCCGCCTCGACGACGGCCTGGTAGCCGCCCATCCCTTCGGACAGGTTGAGGTTGATCTGGTCAAGCAACACGACCGCATTCTTGATCATCATGCCCGACAGACTCATCGCCCCCAACAGGGCGATAAATCCGAACGGGGCCCGGGTAACGAACAGCCCGAAGGTGATCCCGATGCCGACGAAGGGAATCACCAGCAGGATAATCAGCGGTGGGCGATAGGCGTTAAACAGTATCACGATAATCAGCGCCATGATAACCACCGTGGGCACCATGCCCGGTATCAGGGCCTGCTGCGACTCCGTTGAGCTGTCGTACTCGCCTTTCCACTCGAGCGTATAGCCGGGCGGCAGTTCGACGGCCTCGAACTGCTTCAGCACGCTATTGCGAAGCGCCTGGGTGGTGGTCCCCTTCGGCGCGCACTGGACCGTGATGGCCCGACGCCGGTTCCAGCGCCAGATATTCTGATCTTCCCACTCAACGTCGATGCTGTCGGTCACCTGTGCGAGCGGAACACTCTCGGTGGAGTGGGAGGGCGTAAGCTGGATCGAATTGAGTTGGGACGCCGCGACCTCGCGCTCGTCTTCCTCGTTGCGCATGAGGATCGGGATCAGGTCGTCGCCCTCGCGATACTGCCCCACGACCACTCCGTCCGACGCCCGTTTGGTGGCATTGGCCAGGTTGTCGCGCGAGATACCCGACCAGCGGCCCCGTTCCTGGTTGTACTCGGGCACGAGTTTGCGAACCCGTTGCCGCCAGTTGGTTCGGACCTCGCGGGCGTTGGGGTTGGCGTTGAGAATAGCCATACCCTTGGCGGCCAGACCGCGGAGTACGTCCAGGTCTGCGTTAGCCGGACCGCTGAAACGGGCCTCGAAGGTCCAGTCGTTAAACTGGCCGACGGCGTACTTGCGGACGCGAAATAGGTGGGCCCGCGGCACGTTTTCCTCGCTCCAGGCGCGAATATCACGCATCACTTCGGCGACACCTCGCAGGCTCTTCACGTTGACGATCAACTGAGCATACGACGGATAGGGGTCTTCCGGGGTAACCGGCAGGTAGAACCGGGGCGGCCCCTGCCCGATGAACGAGGTGACGGCTTCAACCTGCTCGTAGCCGGCCAATTCCTTCTCGATCGGCACCAGGGCGTCGGCGACCTGCTCGATGCGCGTTCCTTCCGGTGCCCAGTAGTCGACCATCAGTTGCAGCCGTGACGATTCGGGAAAGAACATTTTCGGCACGTAGCGGAAACCGAACATCGAAAGGATCAACAGCCCCACCATGCTTGCCATGAAGAGCACGCGGCGGCGAATGGCCACGGCCAACAGGCGCCGAAACTTGCCGTAAAACTTCCCGCCGTAGGGGTCGGCGTCCACGTCGCTCTGTTTCACTTCCGGGAGCCAGGCGATGCACATCAGCGGTGTAATTGTCTGCGACATTACCCAACTGAACAGCAGCGAGATGGCCACCACCGTAAACATGCTTCCGGCATACTCGCCCGTGCTCACCGGCGAGGCGTAGATAGGGAAGAAGGCCATCGCGGCAACGACCGTGGCCCCCAGCAGCGGCCAGGCCGGTTGGCTGGCGGCTTCGATGGCGGCCTTTGTGCGGTCCATCCCCTGCTGCATTTTCACCATAATCCCGTCGGCCACGACGATTGCGTTGTCGACCATCATTCCCATGGAGATGATCAATGCCCCCAACGAGATTCGCTGCAAGTCAATACCCATCAGCAGCATCACAATGAAGGTGCCCAAGATGGCCAGGACCAGGCCGCTAAGCCCGATGATTATGCCCATGCGGATACCCATCGTCAGTGCCAGCACGACCAGCACGATCGCGACCGCCTCGGCCAGATTGATCATGAAGGCGTTGACCGACTCGCTGACCATGTCCGACTGCCAGGAAATCCGGCGGATATCGACGCCGACCGGGAAGAGCGACACCAGTTCGTCCAGCCGGCGGTCGACGTTGAGGCCCATCTCGACTACATTGACTCCCGGCAACGGCGCCAGCGATATACCGATAGCCGGTTGGCCGTTATAGCGCATTCGATTGAACGGCGGATCGATATATCCTCGGCGGACAGTGGCGAAATCGCGAATGCGGATAAGTTCGTCGCTACGACGCCCTTGCAGCACATCTTCCGCCGAGCGGCCCGTCACGGCCAGGTTGCCGATCTCCTCGGGCGAACTGAACTCGCCGGTCGGCGCGATGCGGAAGCGGAGCGTCCCCTGGTTGACCGAGCCGGCGTCGACCACCATGTTTTGGACCTCCAGCGTCCGCTGCAAGTCGGCCGTGGTCAGTCCCAATTCGGAAAGCTGGGCCTGCGATACCTCGATGTAGATCCGCTGTTCCTGCACGCCCCAGAAATCGACCCGGGCAACGCCGTCGACCAGACGCATTTCCTTGCGCAACGACTTGGCATACGACTCCAACTCGGCGTCTGTATAGCCGTCGCCGGTCAGCGCCATCAGGAAACCGAATACGTAACCGAAGTCGTCGTTAACCTGGGGCTTGCCGCAGCCAGGCGGCAGCGTGGGTTCGATGTCGGCAATCTTCTTGCGGATCAGGTCCCAGATCTGGGGCAATTTGTCCGACCAGTTATTGTCCTTGATGTCGACCTTGATAATCGACTGCCCGGCACGCGACACGGAATAGATCCGCTTGATCTGGACCATCTCCTGAATCTTCGTCTCGATCCGGTCGGTGACCTCCAGTTCAACCTGTTCGGCACTTGCGCCCGGATAGGAGGTGATGATCGCGGCCGTCTTGACGCTATACTCCGGATCTTCCAGTTGACCCAGTTGCGTGTATGAGACGATGCCGGCGGCTACCAACAGAAAGGTGGCAAAGTAAGTGATCGGTTTCTTCTCGATGGCCAACTCGGGGAGATTCATGAGTCGTTTGCCCCTTCTGCCGCGGGAGTCGGACTCTCCGTTGGAGTCGCACCCTCTGGTTGCGTCGGACTCTCCGTTTCCAGCGTCACGTCGTCCGGGAGTCGCACTTGCTGGCCTTCGTGCAGCGAATAGACGCCCGCCGTGACCACCACGTCACCCGCCTTCAAGCCGGCCCGCACGAGAATACCCGACTCGGTCAGTTCGCCAACCGTCACGGCCTGACGCCGGACTGTCTGGGTCTGGCGGTCCACGACCCAGACGTAGTTCTGCTTCTCCGTATCGGGC
>CAZDHN010000581.1:0-4359 GCA_964505115.1 uncultured Planctomycetaceae bacterium | reverse complement strand
TTTCGCGGAGCGAAAGGCGACAATACGACAGTTATTGTTTGCGCGATCCTAAACGGCGTATCAGCCAGTTACCTGGTATCGTTCCAGCTTGGCGCGGTCTATTTCGACGCCGAGTCCGGGGCCTTGGGGTACGGCGATCATGCCGTCGACGACCTCCAGCGGCTCGACCAGCAGGTCGTCCTGGAGTTGGTGGCAGCCGCACTCGTTGCTGTTGGCCAGGGCGGGTGACGAAGCGGCCAGATGCAACATGGCGGCCGCCGCCACGCCAAACGACCGGCCCATGTTCAGCGAGGCCTCCACGCCGGCGGCTTCCGACACGGCCGCGCACTTCCGCGCGGATATCAGCCCACCAACCTGCTGCAAATCGGCGACCACCGAATGGGCCGCTCCGCAACGAACCAGGGCCAAAACGTCGGCCGGGCCGTGGATCGCGCTACCGACGGCCAGTGGAACGCCCGTCTGGCGTCGTAGCGAAGCCACCGGATACAACTCCGCCGTGTTGAGCGGATCGAGAAAAAACTCGATGCCCGACGATTCCAATTCGGCACACAGGTCCCTGGCCGTCTCCATGTCGTAGCGCGAAGCGCCGTCCAAACGCAACGTGGCCCGATCACCCGTGTTCTCGCGCACCGCCAGCACGACGTCGCGATCCACGTCCGCCTGCCCGCTGGATGTAACGATCTGCGAGTGGAATCCTTGCTCGGCCAGCTCACGGGCGGCGTTGAGCACGGTTTGGGGCGTTCCGCCGGGCAGGCGGACGGAAATGGGGATACGTTGCCGATACCGTCCGCCTAACAGGTGGCAGAGCGGCTGGCCGAGCGCCCGACCAACCAAATCCCAGCAGGCCGTTTCCAGGGCGAACCGCAGGGGCGCGTCGCGAAGTACATCGAGCGTAAGCAACTCTTCGATGTCGAAGATGCTCCGTCCCATGAGCACGGGCAGAATCGCATTGCGTCGGGCGGGCAGTTCGTCGCTGCGCCACCCGATCCGCGCTTCGCCCCAGCCCTGCAAGCCGGAATTCGTGGCCAATCGCACCAACAACCGGCGAACGGGCGCACTGTCCAACTCGCACGTGATCTCGACGAGCCAGAATTCCAGGTCGCTGATTTTCATGAAAGATATTCAATGTACTCATCACGCTCCGCGTGATGCAGGTTCGTCACGCGGAGCGTGACGAGTACGATGGTAACGTCAGGCCCCGAACTTACCCAGCCGTTCGGCGTGGGCCAGTGCCAGGGGCATCAGGTTGATTGCCTCGAAGTGTCCCAGCCCGCCGCACAACGCGGCCGTCTCGCCGAACTCTTGGCAAGCGTCCGGCCGGCAGGTATCGGCCGCCAGCAGGGTGGGCACCGGATGCCAACTGTGGGCGGCCAATGTGGCTGGCGTGCTGTGATCGCCGGTGACGATCAGCACGGTTGGATTCAATGCGGTCACTCGCGGCACGATGGCGTCGAACTCCTCGATCATTTTCACCTTGGCCGCGAAGTCGCCGTCCTCGCCGCGGCTGTCGGTGTATTTGAAATGGACGAAAAAGAAGTCGTGATCCGCCCAGGCCTCTTTCAGCGTGTCGATCTCTTCCTCCAGCGAGTTCGGCTTGCCGACGATCTCCATGCCGACAAGTTGGGCCAGACCCTTGTACATCGGGTAGACGGCAATCGCCGCCGCTTTCAAGCCGTAAACTTCTTCGTAGGTCGGCAGAGCCGGCTTCACCGAGAACCCTCGCATCGTCAGACCGTTGGCCATCGGCTGATCGGCCAGGATTTTCTGGGCCTGGGCGAGGAACTCCCGGGCGATCTCGGCGGTGCGGTGACTGGCGGCGTCGTCGGCCACCGGTTTGAGCGGTGGCACGCCCGTCTTCTGCGGATCGGTATCCAAGACGTTGCCCCCAAGCCCCTCGCCACGAAAGATCACCACGAACCGATGCTCCTTCACCGGCTCGACGAAGATCTCCACGTCGGGAATGCTCACCACGCGGAGCTTCTTGGCCAACGGGGCGCTCTGTTCGGTCGGAATTCGGCCGGCACGGCGGTCGGTGATTTTGCCGGCGTCGTCCAGAGTGCAGAAATTGCAGCGGATGGCGACATCCTTTGGCCCGACCGAGAACCCAATTCCCGTCGCCTCCAGCACACCTCGGCCGATGAGGTACTTCATCGGGTCGTACCCAAAAAGCCCCAGATGCCCCGGCCCGCTGCCAGGCGTGATCCCCCGCTTGATTGGGTATAGGCTTCCAGAAATTCCCAGCCTCGCCAGTTTATCTAGATTCGGTGTTTTCGCCTGTTCCAGCTCGGTTGGACCGCCGAGCTTCTGGGGTAATCCGCCCAGGCCATCGGCTACCAGCATGACGATTTTCGAGTCGTTGCTGGTTTTCAGCGATCTTGTGAAATCATGAATATCCATGCTTGGGCCACTCCTTGAAGTCAGTTTTACTATTGTTTGTACGGTTGTTTGTTGTCTAGTTTAGCCGAGAGCCCTTTTCCTACCAGATTGGCTCGAAAAAGCATAGTCCACCCATTGGCGGTCCGTGCAAAAGGTCCCCTGGTCGCCACCCGTTCTGTAGGCTATCCTGCCGTAACGCGCGCTGGCGCGTTAAGGCAAACGCATAACAGTCGAGTCGGTCAAATCCGGCCGCCAAAACAGTGCCTGGTACGGAAAGCCAACAGGCTCCCAATTCGGAGTATTTCGTCATGCAAGCCAAATCAATTGAACCGCTGATCTACGACTTTTCTCGGGTTATTGTTCCCGACGACGCACCGGCCATCGTCAGACAGGCGGGGTTGAGCCGGGCCGACTTGAAATGGCTGGCACCTCGACTGATCGCCGCGCGGCAGGAATTGCTCGACAACCTGGCGCTCTTCGAGTCGGGTGGGCCCGTGCCGCCGGAAAAAACACCGCTGGACGCCGCCTTCTTCGATCTGCCCGAGCGATTGCTCGACGAAGATAAGGACGTTTTCCAGCAAATCAAGGCCACGGCCGACCGGCTGGCCGGGCAAGTGGATCGGGTGGTGGTGTTGGGGATCGGCGGGTCGTACATGGGCGCCCGGGCGCTGTTCGAGGCCTGCTGCCATCCGTACCACAACGAACTAAGCCGGGAAGATCGCAAGGGCCGGCCGAGAATCTACTTCGAGGGAAACAACGTCGACAACGACTCGATCAGCGGGCTGCTCGACCTGTTGGGCACCGACGACGACTGGGCAATTATCGTCATCAGCAAGAGCGGCGGAACCCTGGAGACGGCCGCCGCGTTTCGTATCTTTCTCGACGCGCTTCGCCGCGCGTGCAAGGGAGACGCCGAGAAACTCCGCCAGCGCGTGGTGCCCGTAACGGGCGAGAAAGGTCGGCTTCGTGATCTGGCCGAGGCGCTGGGCTGCCCGGACATCTTCCCAATCCACGACGGGGTGGGCGGACGGTTCTCGGTCCTTTCGGCCGTGGGGCTGCTGCCAGCCGCGGTGATGGGGCTCGACGTCGACCGGCTCTTGGCGGGGGCCGCCGCAATGAACGAGCGGTTCCGCACCGCGCCGCCAAGTGAGAATCCCGCGCTCGACTACGTGGGCGTCTCCCGGCTGATGGAAACGCGGCGCGGCGCGACCATCCGCGTGCTTTCCACTTGGGGCAAGCGGCTCGAGGCGTTTGGCCTATGGTACGATCAACTGCTTGCCGAAAGCCTGGGGAAGAACGGTCTGGGCGCTACGCCGTTGACGGTTGTCAATACCCGCGATCTGCACTCCCGCGGACAGCAACACCAGGAAGGTCGCCGCGACAAGCTGATTACCAATCTGATCGTCCAGCATCCCGACCGACCGCCCGTGGCCCTAGAACGGGCCAAGCTCGACCAGGACAAACTCAACGAATTGGCCGGCAAGACGTATCCGGAAATCATGGCGGCGGCCATTGCGGGCACGAACCGGGCGTATGCCGAGGACCATCGCCCCACGACCGACATCCGGCTGGAGCGGCTCGATGAAAGCACGTTGGGCCAACTCTTCCAAATGCTGATGGTGGCAACCGTGCTGGAAGGCCGGCTGGTGGGCATCAATCCCTACGGCCAACCGGGCGTCGAGGCCTACAAGCGACACATGAACGAATTCCTGCGTAAGTGAGTTATCCCTCGACACCTATTCTGTACTACAGCGTCAGGTTGCTGCGATGGTTTGGCGCAACCCGAATGCTGTCAAAGTGTTGTGTGGTTGTTGACGTTGTCGATAGATCAGTCTATAGCGACCAGCCCGCGCGGTATGCGCGGTTGAGGTAGCGATTGGCGCGATCGTTGTTGGTGAACCGCATGTTCGGACCGTCCCACTGGAGTTTCTTGCCGACCGACATGGCGATGTTCCCCAGCATGGCCGTCTCGGTAATGAAACC
>CAZDHN010000580.1:0-4363 GCA_964505115.1 uncultured Planctomycetaceae bacterium | reverse complement strand
GGCCGATCGAGCGAATAGCCACCCTTGGCCCCACGTCGCGCGGTGATCAGCGAGACGACAGCCCAAACCGAACAACTCGATTTCGCCGACGTGATCGAGACGGGCCCCACGCTCCGGGCGGCCTTCACGGCCGTGGCCGTCTGCCTGTTGGCTACCAGCCTGCTGGTGCTCGACCCGTCGTCCGCGCGAATCGCCGTGGCCCGGCTGGCCAACCCGTTCTCCAACGTAGCCTGGCCGCAAAAAACACATCTGGCCCTGCGCAAGCCGGTAGATCGGGTCGCCCGAGGGCAGCCGTTCGAGATCGAAGTGGTCGACGCATTCGGCGCCAAGCTGCCGCCAGAGGTCCGCATCCTCTACCAGTTCGAGGGTCCCGACGGCGGCATCACCGAGGAGACCGACCGGATGCAGTTGCTCGGCGGCGTGATGGTCGCCCGACGCGAGAACGTCACCCGGCCCTTCTCCTATCGGGTGGAAGGCGGCGACGACAGCTCGATGCCCTGGACGGCCGTCGAAGTGGTAGAACCGCCCACCGTCGAATCGCTGGCCATCGAGCTGATTCCACCCAAGTACACCGGCTGGCCCGTCGAGAAGGCCCAACGGCACTTGCGGGCGCTGGTTGGCACACGGGTACGGATGTCGGGCCGTGCGACGAAGCCGCTGGACAAGATTGCCGTCCGGCTCGACTCCGACCGGACCGTGCCCGGCCGCCTCAACGCCGACCGGCTCCGCTTCCAAATCCCCGCCAAAGCCGCGCCGAAGGACACGGCCAGCGAATTCGTTGTCGAAAAATCTGGCGCCTACTGGTTCGAGTTGACCGACCGTGAAGGACTCACGGGCGGCGAAGCTACCCGCTGGGAGATTCGGGCTATCGCCGATCGGCCGCCGAGCGTGGCCATCGAGCAGCCGGCGGCCACGGTGTTTGTCACACCCCGGGCGGTGGTTCCGCTACGCGTATCGGCCAAGGACGATCTGGCCATCCGCCGCATCGCCCTGGTGCTACAGCCACCCGACGGCCTGGAAGAAACCCAACCGGACCGCGAGATATCGCTACACGAGGGACCCGATCAAGTCGAGCCGCGGCCAGGGGGCGGGCTTTCCAATACCGAGTCGGGCGAGAACCGGCTGATCGAAACCCGCTGGGAGCTTGTCGATCTCAAGTTGCAGCCCGGCAGCCAGTTGACCTTCCTCGTTACGGCCAGCGATTATCGGCCCCAAACCGGCAAGAGCCAGCCGCGGCGACTGGTCATCATTACGCCCGAGGAACTTGCCGATCGGATCGCCGCCCGGCAGACGTCGATCCTGGCCGAGCTGACCCGGGTGCTGAAGATGCAGCGTCGGGGCCGGATGCAACTTGCCGAACTTCACGTGCGGCTTGCGGAACTGGGGCAATTCGACCGGCTCGACGTGGATCACCTCCGCGGCGCCGAGCTTAACCAGCGTCAAATCGACCACAGCCTGACCAGCCCGACCGAGGGCGTGCCGATGCACATACTCGGCCTGCTGGCCGATCTGGAGAACAACAAGGTCGACAGCCCCGACGTCAGCCGGCGGATGCGGGCTTTGCTCGACCAACTGGAGCGCCTCTCGCGCGAGCACCTTCCACCCATCGGCCGCGAACTGACCACGGCCATCAAGGCGGCCCAAGTTCAATTGGACGGCGCTGTGCCAACGCAAGACGCGACGACCAAGCCAGAACCAAAACCCGACGGCACGATCGCCGCCGCGTTGGCTGCCGCCGGCGAGCATCAAGATGCGGTGATAGAATCGCTCCAGCAGATGCTGTCTCAACTGTCGCGCTGGGACGACTACCGCCGCTTCCACCGCGAGATCGGCCAGTTGCTCCGCGACCAGCAGGAACTCAACCGCCGCGCCACCGAGCTAGCCCGGCAAACACTCGGCAAGGACCCCAGAACCCTCCGCCCCAACGAATCGGCCGACCTGAAGATCGTCACGCACCGGCAGGCGGAACTGGCACGCCGGCTCGACCGCGTCTTGCAGGAAATGGACCAGACCGGCCGGCGTCTGCAAGACACCGACCCGCTGGCCGCCGAAACAGTGGCCGACGCCTTCAATCGGGCCGTCGAGTTGGCCGTGGGAGGCAAGATGCGCGAGGCGGCGGGGCAGGTCGAGCGGAATCGGATGGGGCAGGCCGTCGGCCGTCAGCGACAGATCGTCGACGACCTGCAGGAGGTCCTCGATATACTGGCAAACCGTCGCGAGCACGAGTTGGCCCGGCTGATCGACAAGCTCAAGCAGGCCGAAATAGACCTTACCCAACTCAACCACAATCAGGAAGACCTTCGCGGCCGCCTGGAGCGCGACTCTGCCGTCACCGCACCCGAACAGCGGGCCGCCAAGCTCAACACCTTGGGCGACGAGCAGGCCGGCCTGCAAGATCGGGCCGAGCGGATATCGCGACGCTTGGCCCGGCTGATGGCCGACCGGTCGGCCAAGGCGGTAACCGGGGTGGCCCAGAAGATGCGCGAGGCGGCCCAATCGGCCACGGCCGACAGCGGCTCGACCGCCTGCCGTCAAGCCACCGAGGCCGGCGACGAACTGGCCGAGGCATGCCGCCGCTTGGCCCAAAAACGCCGCGGGGCCGAGGCCGAACTGGCCATCGAGCAACTCGCCAAGCTCCAGGACGCGGTACGAACCATCCAGCAGCAACACCGGGCGGCCTTCGAGGAAACGCGACGGCTCGACCGCCTCCCGCCGCAAGCCGCCGAACTGCGCACGCTGGCCAACCGGCAACGAACGATCGGGACCGAGACGGCGTCGCTGGGCGACAAGCTGGTTGGCGGCGCGGCCTTTGCCTTGGCCCTGTCGGGCGCGGCCGGCGACATGGGGCTGGCGGCCGGGCTGCTGGACCGGGGCCGAACAGGCGGCACCACCCAACAGGCACAGCAACGAGCCGACCGTCGCTTGACCATCTTGCTCGAATCGCTCCTGCCGGAAGAGCCGGGCGCTCAACCCGACAACGCCACGAGCGGCCAAGGGCAAGGGCAGGGCGGCAAGCCCGGCGGCGGCGTGCGAACCCTGGCCGAACTGAAACTGCTGGCACTCTTGCAGCAGGAAATAAACGATCGCACCCGGCAGTTGGATCAGTCGGTCGATCGGACTAAACCGCTCAGCGACGAGGTGCGTCGCACATACGAGTCACTCGGCAGCGAACAGGGCAGTTTGGCCGAACTGCTGTTCGAGTTGCTCCAACCGGAGGAGAAGTAGCATGTGGCAAAGGCTTCTATTGCTCGCGCTCTTGACGCTGCCGCTACAGGCGGACCGGGTCCAATCGGCCCCGACGCAACCTGGGCGACCCTCGATGCCGGGCAACCGGCTGCTGGACGACCTAAGGGTCGACCGGCTCGACGCGGCCGCCGCCGGACCCGTGGATGGCTCTGTCGACACCAGCCGGCTTCACGACGAGTTGGGTCGGGCGGCGGTGTCGGAAGACGAAAACCCGCTGATGGATATCGGCCGCCGGATGCGCGAAGTCCAAGCGCTCATCAGCCGGGCCAACTCGGGCGGCGAAACCCAACAGCGGCAGCAAGAGATAGTCGACCAACTCAACGCGCTGGTCGAGCAGGCCCGCCGCTCGGGAGGGAAATCGCAACCGGCCGACAACGGTTCTCGCCAGCCGACCGCGCGACAGCCCGTCGATCAGCCGAAAACTCAGCCGGGCGAAGGCCAGCGGAAGCAAGGCTCGCAGCCGGCCCAAACGGCCGACGCCAAGCCCGGCCGGACCGGCGCCGAACGACCCGACATGGGCCAAATGCGCGGCGTGCTAAAGCGCCTCTGGGGCCAACTCCCCCAACGCGCCCGCGAGCAAATGCTGCAACTGCCCGTCGAACAGTTTCTGCCGAAATACGAAATGATGATCGAACAGTACTTCAAACGCCTAACCGAGGAAAAGAGCCCTCCGCGAAAGCCGAAGTGATTGGTTTAGCCCCGGCGGCCACGCCGTGTGCGCGGCTATCCCGGCGTGGCCGCCGGGGCTAAACATTACATTGACCGCACAACCGTACCGGACGCCCGCAAGGCGCTCAACCAACATGCCCCCACTCAAAAACAACCAGCGATCGGCCGTCTTCTTGATTGCCGCTCTAGCATTGTCGGCCCCGCTGATCACCCGGCCGGCGCATGCACGGCGGAAGGATCCGGAGAAATCGGCCGCCAAATCGGTCACGTCGGCGGCCCAACGGGTAATCGATCGGGGCTTGGCGCTGCTGGCCTCCGGGCAGCACGACGACGGCTCGTTCGGCTCGGGTAACTATCGGGGTAACGCGGCGATTTGCGGGCTGGCCGGCATGGCGTTTATCTCGGGCGGAAGCACGCCTGACCGCGGTCCCTACGGCCGGCAAGTCAG
>CAZDHN010000579.1:0-4382 GCA_964505115.1 uncultured Planctomycetaceae bacterium | reverse complement strand
TGCCCCAGCCAAACGCACTGGCCTTACTGGCAACGCCGGGAAAGTTGCTGCTAGCAACAACTTACGGAAAACTACGCTTCAGCCGGATGAACCAAATAAAGCAGCCAATCGTATACGCAGGACACATTATGTACGCAATTATCGAGGACGGCGGACGGCAGTTCAAAGTTGAAGAAGGACTGGAATTCGACATCGACTTCCGCGATCTGCCCGCCGGAGAAGAGATCACTTTCGACCGCGTTCTCGCATACCGGGACGACGACGGCTTCAAGGTCGGCCAGCCGACCATCGAATCGGCCAGCGTATCGGCCGATGTGCTGGGGGTCGAGCAGGGCCCCAAGCTGGTCGTTCAGAAGATTCGCCGTCGAAAGAACTTCCGCCGCAAGACCGGCCATCGCCAACTTCACACCCGCGTGAAGATCAGCAAGATCAACGTCGGCTAGTGTGGCGGCAGTAGCTGAATTCGCAAGAATTCAGCCCGAAGCATCTGAACTCTTGCGAGTTCAGCTACACGCTGGCACCGACCATCTGAACTCTTGCGAGTTCAGCTACAAGCCTACAACGCCCGCCAGGATTCCGGCCGAAGGGCCGACGGCCCCTGGGCCAGCGCTTGATCGACCGCTTCCAACAGCCGCGTCTTGTCGCGCGATAGCGTTCCGGCCAGTGGAAGGTAGTTCGAGGCATGGTTGGTGCGGAAGATGCAACGCGAAAGACCGTCCAGGTGGACTAGGATCCCGCGCAATTCGCCCAGCAGGTTTTCCGGCTCCATCGGCTGGAACTCGCCCGATTTCCATTGCCGATGCAGTTCGCTGCCGGGCACGAGCATCAGGGTCAGAAGCGAGAGGTATCGCGGGTCCATCGCGCTGACAACCCGGCCCGTCTGTTCGGCATGTTCGGCCGAGAGCTCGGCGCCGCCGAGTCCCAGCAGTGCGATTACGGAGACTTTGATTCCGGCGGTCTGTGCTTTTTGCACGGCCTCGATCATTTCGGCGGCGGTGGCTCCCTTGCCGACGCGGCGTAGCACCTCGTCGCTCCCGCTCTCCAGGCCCAGGTAGATGATCCCCAACTTCTTCTGTCGAAGCAGGGCCAGATCGGCCTCGCTCTTGTTCAGGATATCGCGAGCGTTTGCATAGATACCCACTCGCGCCAAAAGCGGCAGCGCCGAGGCCAGCGCGTCGAGAACCGTGACAAGCCGCCGCGTGTTCAGCACGAGTCCGTTCCCGTCCGCCAGAAAGACGCGCCGCGTGTCGGGCATCTCCTCGCCGGCCATGGCGATGTCTTCCAACACCTCCTCGACCGGCCGGGCCCGGAAGGGCTTGTCCAAATACGTGCCGCAGAACGTGCAGCGGTTGTGAGCGCAACCGTGCGTGATCTGCAGAATGTAACTATCGGCCTCGCTGGGAGGTCGAATAACCGTGCCGACGTATCGCATCCGTCAAACCCAGGAAAATGACAAACCAAAGTGTAAACGGGAGTGAAAAACGGGGACTGGCTCCGAGCCCGAAACCGGTCGAGTTTTTGCGAAAACGGTTGCCGCGAGGTGCCTGTCCCCGTTTTTCACGCGGGAGAATCGTGACCATTCATTATGCACCAAGCCCCATCGGCCGCCAACCACGCCGCCGGCTTCCCGCGTCGGAGTTAACCCCACTTTCGGAGGTTGCGCCACGAAAGGGGACAGGTCCATGTTTTCGGCCAACGATGGACCCGAGAATGCATCAACCGGCCGAAAAATGGACCAGTCCCCAGTGCAAGCGTTCCCGACACTAAATACCGGCCAACCGGGCGTCATCTGTGAATGGCGACCCGCGTATGATAGGCTATACGGTTGGTTGGAACGCCCCGTAATTTTGCATCAGGAGGAATTCACATGCGTTTGATTATAACCCTGTCGTTGCTGCTGCTTGTCGGCGGCAGCCTTTTCGCGGAGGAAGCCAAAATGTGGATCGGCACGCGCACGTCACGAGACGGAGACAGCAAGGGAATCTATAACGCCACCTTCAATTCCGAAACGGGCAAGCTTTCCAAGCCGACACTGGCGGCCGAAATCGACTCGCCCGGCTTCGTGGCACTTCACCCCAACGGCAAGCTGCTATATTCCGTCTGCCAGTTGCCCGACAAGCAGGGCGGCGGCGTGGCGGCCTTCGAGATATCGGAGGACGGGCGGACGTTGCGTCTTCTGAATACTCAGCCGATCGGCGACGGCGGCGCGGCCCACATTACGGTCGACAAGACGGCACGCTGCCTGTTTACCGCGCAGTATGGTGGCGGATCGGTCGCCGTCTTCCCGCTGACCGCCGACGGCCTGATATCGCCCCGTTCGGCATTGGTCGAGCATGAGGGCTCGGGCCCCAACGAGAAGCGACAGGCCAAACCACACCCGCATTGGGTCGGTGTCGATCCGACGAACCGGTTCCTCTGCGTCCCCGACCTGGGTATCGATCGGATCGTGATCTACCGGATCGACCTGGACAAAGGCCAAATCACACCGCACGGCAGCGGACGTTGCCCGGCGGGCTCCGGACCGCGGCACCTGAAGTTTCACCCCAACGGCAAGTTCGCCTACGTGGTGAACGAGTTGGCGTTGTCGGTCACCGCCTTTCGCTACGACGCCGAGTCGGGCACGCTCGAACCGATACAGACAATCTCCACGCTGCCCGAGGAGCTTTGGGAGGTTCCCTGCTCGGGCTCGGAGATCCGCATTCATCCCGGCGGCCGGTTCCTTTACGCGGCCAATCGGGGCCACGACTCGATCGCCGCGTTCTCAATCGACCCGGCCGACGGGAAACTGACATTCATCGAGCGCGAAGCGATCCGGGGCAGTTGGCCGCGGAACTTCAATCTCGACCCCGCCGGCAAATGGCTGTTGGCCGCCGGTGCGAAGTCGAACACAATTTCCGTCTTCCAGATCAATCCCGAGACGGGCGGAATGATCTACAGCGGCAAGACCGTCAATTGCCCAATGCCGATCTGCATCGAATTTGGGGCGGCCAAATAGACTCAGACATCACTCATATAAAGCCGCGACCGTTGGTCGCGCTGAGAGCTTCGGAAGACCGCCGCGATTATTACCACGTGCGCGACCAACGGTCGCGGCTTTATAGGTGGCAAGTTGCGGCAACCCCAGTGGAGGATCACAATGAAAACGAAACTTACGGCCGGTAGTCTGATCGGCCTGTTCCTGGCGGTCGCCTTGGTGTCGCTTTGCAACAGCGCGGACGCGCAAACCGTTCTGGTTGAAGCCGAGGGGTTCGATAAGCCGGGCGGTTGGGTGGTCGACCAGCAGAGCATGGACCAGATGGGCTCGCCCTTCCGCTTGGCGCACGGCCTGGGCCTGCCGGTTGAGGACGCCACGACGACCGTCACCTTCCCGGCTGTTGGACAGTACCGCGTGTTGGTCCGCACTCGCGATTGGGTCGCCACCTGGAACGCGCCCGGCGCGCCGGGACGCTTTGAGGTGCTGGTCGACGGCCGGCCGATCAAGACGGTTTTCGGGACCGAAGGGGCCAAGTGGCATTGGCAGGACGGCGGCACGGTGCGGATTACGAAGAAAAAAGTAACCGTCGCGCTTCACGACCTGACCGGTTTCGACGGCCGCTGCGACGCGATCATCTTCACCGCCGACCCCAATTTCACGCCACCGAACGACGGACCTGGCTTGGCCGCCTTCCGTCGCAAGGCGCTCGGGCTGCCCGACGTGCCGCCCGACGCCGGCCGCTTCGATCTGGTCGTGGTGGGCGGCGGTATTGCCGGCACTTGTACGGCGATCTCGGCCGCGCGGCTGGGTGTCGACGTGGCGCTGATCCAGAATCGGCCCGTGCTGGGTGGCAACAACAGTTCGGAAGTCCGCGTGCATC
The DNA here is from genome assembly GCA_964505115.1 of uncultured Planctomycetaceae bacterium. GTDB lineage: Bacteria > Planctomycetota > Planctomycetia > Pirellulales > Thermoguttaceae > CAZDHN01. The sequence continues at coordinate 528 of CAZDHN010000579.1, read as the reverse complement.
TAAACGGCAAGATCAATCAGCAGCCCTACCCTGCGCTGGGGAACCTCGTCCGAGAGATTGGGCCCCGGCGGCAAGGCAACGCGCGACCGGCCGATAACTACGAGGATCAAAAGAAGCTCGACGTCGTCCGCGCGGAGAAGCGGCTGCATCTGTTCCTCAACATGCACGCCTTCAAAGTCGAGAAGCAGGGTGACCGGATCGTGGCGGTAATCGCGCGGAACATCGAAAACAACAAAGTGCTCCGCTTCCCGGCAACTCTGTTCGCCGACTGCACGGGCGACGGCACGATCGGCTTCCTGGCCGGGGCCGACTACCGCGTGGGCCGCGAGAGCCGCACCGAAACCGGCGAGGAGCTGGCGCCCGAGAAACCCGATCTGCTGACCATGGGCACGTCGGTCCAGTGGTACTCGCTCAAAACCGACGAGCCCTCGCCGTTTCCCGACTGCCCTTGGGCCGTGCAGTTTAATCGGGAGAACTACCAGCGCGTAACCATGGGCGACTGGAACTGGGAGACGGGCATGAACCGCG
>CAZDHN010000578.1:0-4387 GCA_964505115.1 uncultured Planctomycetaceae bacterium | reverse complement strand
TAGCCCCCGGCTCGCCCTGTTTTCAGCAGTTTGCACTTAAAACCGGAAGAGCCCAAAAAGCCAGGGAATGACAGGGAGAGTGATGAATAAAACAGTGTTCGTGGTGGCGTTGCTGTTGTGGCAACCGGCCGGGGCTCAAACGATCCCCAATTTCCAGTTCACCAAAAATGCCGACGGCAAGACCGACGCGCCGGCCGATTGGACTCTGTCGGGCGGGAAAGGACGCTGGGTCGATCGGCAACTGCTGGAAGTAACCGGCACCGGCAACGATTCCAACTACTGGCGATGCGACGCTTACCCCTTCGCGCCGGCAACAGTCTACCACTTCGAGATGCGTGCCCGACGCACGGGCGGCAGCGGCACGGTCATTGCCGGACCTGGCTTCGCCAACCACGATTACAGCGAGGTCTCGAAAGAGTGGGGTTGGTACGGACACATCTTCCGAACGCCTGATGCGACCGACGGTGCCTATCTACGGCTGGGCCAATGGCGTGCCACGGGCAGCATCCAGTTCGACGCCGTCCGTGTGAAGTCCACCGTGCCCGTCTTCCGAAAGCTGGGTGACTTGCTGTTGGGTGAAGGCGAATCAATCCGCGACGGGCGGTACGAATTCGACGGAAGTTTCAGCCACCGGGGCGGGAATTTCCATCGGGTGCTTCGAGAGGCAAGCGCCCATTTCAACAGCAACCGCTGGAACTTCAGCGGTGACAGCCGGCTTATCTACTGTTTCGAGCTGCCCGGCCGCAAGTTCCGCGCGGGCCGGATGAGTGTTAACGTCAATTACCATACCCGGGGTGGATGCCTGGTCGAAGTCAGCCCCAACCAGACCGACTGGCAGCCGTTGGTTACGCAAGACAAGCTGGGCGAAGCCACCGCCAAATTGCCGGTCGAGTTGCTGCCGGCCGAGCGGTTATTCATCCGCTTGCGTTGCTCGCGGTCGGGTAGCAGCTTCCAGGTCGATCGAGTGAAGTTCCAGGCCGAGCTTGAGGGCAGTGCTCCCGAGGGAAGCGGCCGGACACTGTTCGCCGACATAGAAGGCGCCCAAACCAACCTGGCAATCGACCGGATCACGCTCGAAGGCGCCGAGACGTCCGGCCCAACCGTTCTGCGGCTGACTGCAAGGAACCTGGGCGAGAAGGCCGTCGAGGCGAAGCTTCTTGGCAGCCTTTCCTCCGTCAGACAAGCCGCTCGTGAATTGGAGCCCCAACAGGCTCGGCTCGGTGCCGGTCAGTCGGCCGATTTCAATATCAGCGTTCCGGCCGAGCGGCCGGGCGAGTACCAGGTAGCGTTGCGGTTGGAAACGCCCGGTGCGGCGCCTGTTTCCGCGACCCTTTCGATCACCGTACCCGACTACTACCGGACCGATTACGGCCAACTGATCGCTGGCGGCCGGACGGCCGTTTGGTGGTGCGACGCGACCCACAAGATCCCACTGCGGCGAGCAGCACCAACCGCGAGTCCATCAACCGTGAAGGGGCCGGCCGCTTTGCTCTCGGCAGCCAGGAACGATTTCGAGGCGGTGCAGATCGTCATCCGGCCGACGACCGAGACGCTACGGGGATTGACGGCCACGGCCAGCCCGATGTCGGGGCCCGAGGGCGCGATCATTCCGGTCGGCAACGTCGAGGTGTTGCGAGTCTACTATCACTTCGTCGAGCATCCGACAGATTCGACGGGCATTCGCGATTACTGGCCCGACGCTCTGCCGCCGCTGGACGAGCCGATCGACGTTCAAGCCGGCCGGAACCAGCCGCTTTGGGTGCTGGTTCGCGTACCGAAGGACGCCAAGCCGGGCGACTACGCGGGCCAATTGTCGATTAAGGCGGAAGGCTTTTCGGCGAGCGTACCGATCCGGCTGCACGTTTGGGACTTCGCCCTGCCCGATGAACACAATATCACGACGGCGTTCGGGCTATCGCCGGGCAATGTGTTCCGCTACCACCAACTCAAGACGGAGGCCGACAAACGGACGGTCCTGGACAAGTACTTCCGCATGTTCGCCGACCATCGCATCAGCACGTACGATCCCACGCCGATGGATCCGATCCGGGTGAAATTCCTGCCCAAGGCCGATCCGCCGCGCGCGGAGATCGACTTCTCGGCGTTCGATCCGCTGATGGCACGAGCGGTCGACGAGTTCCACATCGATAGTTTCCGCTTGCGCGTCGAAGGGATGGGTGGCGGCACGTTTCATTCGCGTCATCCGCCCAAGATAGCCGGCTTCACCGAGGAGACGCCCCAGTACCAGGCCATGTTCTCCAGTTACGTCAAGCAGATTGAAAGTCACTTGCGTGAAAAGGGTTGGCTCGACAAGGCGTACGTCTACTGGTTCGACGAGCCGGATCCGAAGGATTACGCCTTCGTCCGCGGCGGAATGGAGCGGCTGAAGCGATACGCGCCGGGCATCAGCACCATGCTTACCGAGCAGGTCGAGGAGAAGCTGGCCGGCCCGATCGACATCTGGTGCCCGGTGAGTCCGCATTTCGACGCCGAGGCGGCCGCCCGGCGCCGTGCCCACGGCGAACGGTTCTGGTGGTACGTCTGCTGCGGCCCCAAGGCGCCTTACTGCACTCTGTTCATCGACCACCCGGCCACCGAGCTCCGCACCTGGCTCTGGCAGACGTGGCAGCGCGATATCGTGGGCGTGCTGGTCTGGCAGTCGACCTATTGGACCTCCAGTGCCGCATATCCCGACAAACCGCAGAACCCGTACGCGGACCCGATGGGTTACGTTAGCGGGTACTCAACTCCCAAGGGCGTGAAGCGGTACTGGGGTAACGGCGACGGCCGCTTCATCTACCCGCCCCTTTCGGCCGCGACGCCCGGCATCGCCGGCCCGGAGCCCGTGTTCGACGGGCCGGTATCCAGCATCCGCTGGGAGATGCTCCGCGAGGGCATCGAGGATTACGAGTGCCTCCACATGCTGCGCGAGTTATTGACCAAACGTCGCGGCAGCCTGCCGGCCGAACGGGTTCGGGCGATTGAATCGCTATTGGCCGTGCCCCCGTCGATCACCAGCGACATGACCACCTTCACCACCGACCCGGCCCCAATCTACACCCGCCGCAAGGCAATCGCCGAGGCGATCGAGCGGTTAACCCGGTAGGTCAGGCATCCCGTGCCCGTCGTACTCTTGACGGCCAAAGAGTTGCTTTTTTTGGAGTTGCCCGTATGCACGGTTGCCAGAGCGTAACAGCAGCAGCTTATGGGACTTGTGCGTTTTGGCCGGCAATTTTTGGAGGCATCCGTCAGGCGTCCAAAAATTCCAAAGGCCTTCCGCCGTTGGGTTTACGTCAAGACTTGTCGGGCAACGGGTGTCCCATTTTGGGTCGATTTCTTGTCGCAACTCGTTTCCCTGCAAGGGCTTTGAATTATTGGACGGCCTTTTGCACCGGCGGAAAGAATTCAACCGCCGCAAGTCGTTGCCTTCAGGCGACTTGCAGCTCGCAACCCCCCGTCAATTAACGCAGGGCCGTTTTGTGTTCCTTTGCGGTTCGCGGAAGTCAATTAGACATGATTGACATGATTAACAAGATGTTTGCCGAACTCGAAAGTTCATCCTGTCAATCTTGTCAATCCTGTCTATTACTTTCCCGCGCGTCGCGGATTCACCAAATTGAGAACGATCGCGAGGCGCTACCAAGGCCGCTAACTGTACAACCGTACCAAATCGCTGCCCAAACTTCAAACAAACTTTTTGGCCACCACTGAAGTAGCGGGTAGTGGATCGTGGGCATTGAGCGGTGAGCAATTGTGTGCTGGCTGCTACTGGGGGGTATTGGAATGTTATTGTGCAGATTTTTGCCCACATAACAGATTTCCGCATTTCTCTCCAAGCGCCGCTATCCTGTTGCCCCTGCGACTTACGTGCTAGTATTGCAGTCATCGTATGGAACGTTATTGTGCAAAAGCGCGCCCATATAATGATTATCGGGTGTGCAATAAACACGTAGTTCTGCATCAAAGGAGACCTGCTGACAATGCCAACTGAAGAGCCGAGGCGCGAACTCGCAACGCGCGAGGACTATGGCATCGCGCTCCAAACGTTTGAGAACGGATTGACGAAATTCATCGAAGCTCAAGGCCTTCCCGCAGATAGGGTCTTCGTCGACTTACCTGAGAGAGGCCGCGTCTTCCAAAACATCGACGCTGCATTGTCGCTACTTAGTCCAGGTCAGCTTCAGAATTCTATCTACATCGCCAAGTTCATTGCCGCAGCGGGTTCTGGACTTTTCGACGCCGCCTTGAACTACCTATGGGACGAGACTATCTGTGAACTTCGCGCGCGTGTCTCCCAATACGACATTTCGTATTTCTACGACATTGCCGTGCGCAGCCCCGATCGTCGAAAAACGCTTATAACTCCCGAAGATCTCAACAAGATCAG
>CAZDHN010000577.1:0-4395 GCA_964505115.1 uncultured Planctomycetaceae bacterium | reverse complement strand
CATTTTCAGACTCCCGCCTCCTCATATTAACCCCACAAACCCTCATACGTCGCGGACACAAAAACATAGTGTTGCCAGGCCGACGGCCAACAGTGTTGGGACGCCGTATCCCAGCATTACGCGGACTAGCGAAAAATCGTCGAATTCGTTGCGCTCGAAGAACGCGGGCGACTGGTCGGATGGCGGCCCGGCCGGCTGTTGCGCGGCGCCCGACAGAACGTTCATGAAATTGGCCGCCTGACGCGACAAGGCCTCCAGTTCCGCTTGGCTGGAAGCGTTTGGGGAATCGGCCTCCGTCGCGCGCCAGGGCTGCCTAACAAGCGTTGGGATCGCCTGATTCAGACTAATCGGCGAAAACTCCTCCAGGGCGAAGACGTTCAGCACCAGATTGATCGGGAACCAGACGAACACCAGCACCACCACGGCCAGCAGCGGCTTGCGAAGCAGGGTCCCCAGCAAGAAACCGAGCGATACCAGGAAGGTCAACACCAGCCCGACCACGCCCACCGCCGCGACCAGCCCGTACAGAGTCACCGGGTCGGCCTTCGCCGGCCGGTCGGCCATCACGACCAAAACGATTGCCGGCACGACCACTATCAGATAGACGCCCAGCACCAGCGACACTCGGGCAAGCCAGGTGGCCAGCAGGTACTCGTGCCGATTGACCGGCCGGCTGAGGAACCCGTCGGCCAGCGCTTCCGCCCGAGCGCCGGAGACCGGCATGATTCCCAGCACGATCACCACCAGGAACCAGGGAAACACCAGGTAGGGAAACAACAGCGAGCCGACCAGCGGAGCGGTCTGAAAATGGCCCCAGTTTGTCGCCAACAGGAATAGCGTCAACAGGGCGGTAGCCGCCAGCCAGAGCCGCACCAGGCGGCTTTCCCAAAGAGTTCGCAGGTCATGCTGGAGAATCGCCGCAAACGGCATCATCCGCATCATCAGTGTCGAACTCGAATCGGTGGAACCCATGGGCCTCGTCCTCTTGAAGCAATTGCAGATATGCGTTCTCCGTCTCGTTCCGGCCGGAATGGATCGACTGGAGCGATAGGTTGTTGGAATCGGCCAACTTGAGCACGTCGGCCAGCGCGTCGGCCCGGCTACGCGAGTCGGCAACCCGCACGACCAGCGTGTGGCCCGCATCGAGCCGGGCGGCGACACCGTCCAACTCGGCGGCCTGTTGGGCCAAGCGTTTGATGTCGTCCTCGGCGCCTTCCAGATCCAGATTGAAGTCGTCGCGTTGCAGCCGGCGCTTCATGTCTTGCATGGATCCGCTGAAGATCATGCGGCCTTCGTGCATCACGCCAACGTGGTCGGAAATCTGGTCGATATCGCTGAGAATGTGCGTGGCGACGACGATGGTCCGGGCTTTACCCAACTCGCGGATCAAATCGAGCGTGAATCGGCGGGCGGAAGGATCCAGCCCGGCGGTCGGTTCGTCCCAGATGAGTAGCGGCGGGTCGGCGATCAGCGAGGCGGCGATTCCCAGCCGAGTGGTTTCGCCGGTCGAGAAGGTCGAAATTCGCTGGCTTGTCTTCCCCAATAGCCCCACGGCACGCAGAAGCGATGCCACCCGCGGCTTGCGGACCTCGGCCTTGAGTCGGCAGAGTTTCCCCAGCAGATTCAGATACTCGATTGGCCGGAGGCTGCCCGGCAGCTTGGGGTTGGTGGGCAGGTAGCCGATCAGTCGTCGGACGGCGACGGAGTTTGGTCCGCAGGGATTCCCGAAGACTTCGGCCCGGCCGGCGCTGGGGCGTTGCAATCCCAGCAGCAGTCGTAGCGTGGTCGTCTTGCCCGCCCCGTTGGGACCCAGCAGCCCGAAGATCGATCCCTGGGGCACCTCGAGGCACATATCGTTGACCGCAACGAGGCTATTGCCGTAAACCTTGGTCAAGTGCTCGCTGCGAATCGCCAGATCCACGATCGACTCCCCGCTTGAGTTTGGTCCGAATTAACCACCCGATCCGTCCGGCGCCGAGCCGGTTCCCCACAGCATATTCGATCCGGGCGGACAAATCTTGCCCCTTGAAGCGGAGAATCGGCGAAAAATAGCCGGAAGTGGGGTCGGGCGGCCAGTGTTGCATGGACTGGAGATACAGGTAGCAGGTGTCCGGGGGCATGGATAACACGTTGCGTTTTTGGCATACTTGGGGACGGTGGCAAGCCCTTCATCGAGCGCCAGGAAACCTCCGGCGACATCGATCCGAGCCAACTGTAAGCGGCAGGGCCGCCAACCAAACCGGTGCTACCGCACCCAGGCAAGAACCCAACCCCGCTGATTGCTGAACTTGGTCAAAGACTTGACGATCTTCGAGGTTAGTAGTGCAGGAGGTAGAATGCCCACGAGAAAAGTGTTTTCGCTTTGGTGTGCGGTTCTGGTCGCGACGGCCGCGGTAGCGTTCTGCCAGGAGGAGCAAGCGAAGCAGGGCGCCATTCTTACACCGGACGCGACAGGCAACTGCTTCGAGTTCGACACGGAAGCCATTCAAGGAACCATTCGGCTTGACGGGGCCTATCACGGAGTCTCGCGCCTGGTCGACAAACGCACGGGCCGGCAACTGATCGACCCCAGATACTCCGCACTGAATCTGTTCAAGCTGATGTCGGTCAATCAGGTCATGGACCAGCCGCGGAAGATGGAGCGCACAATCCGGGTTAATTCCCGCTGGGTCGAGGTAAAGTGGGCCGCCAGCGACGGGCATAAGGGAGAGGTCACCGCGCGCTACGAACTGCCCGAGGCCAACGCGGTCGAGGTGACGGTGACCGTTCGCTCAAAGGGGACCTATCGGGCCTACGAGTTGTTCATGTCGAGCTATTTCGACAAGCTGCTGCGACCGTACGTCTACCTTCAATCGCGCGACTACGCCCGAGCGTCCGGCCGCGAACCACCTCAGCTAGTCCTGCCCATGGTGAACGACGTCTTCCGCGGCACGGTGCTCGTGTTCCCTCGTGACGCTCATGCGGCGCGGCACTGTCTCGACGGGCGTTGGGACCGCAACGAACGGAGCAGTCCCACCGTGCAGATGTGTCCCGTCCGCCGATACACGCATTGTCTGGCTTTCCTGGCCGATGCGGATAAGAAGGTCGGCGCGGTGCTCATGTCACGTCCAAGCCACTGTTACGCAATCAGTACACGGTATTTTGCCGAGGACGAGGCGGATCGACTCACCAGCTACAGCGCGTTTGATTTTTCGCTTTTCGGGGAGGATTTCCTGCCCGGCACCGAACGGAGCGTGAAGGTTGGCCTTGCCGTAATCGCACTGGACGGCGACCTGTCTCGGCCCTTGAAGCTCTACGACGAGTTTATCGACCAAGCGAAGGAAATACCCGATAAACCGGGACTGCCCAACCTCAAGGAGAAGGCACAATGACCCAAGCTCAACCACCTGTCGGCTCGCGGCGTCGGTTTTTGTGTTGGACCGCTTCGGCGGCTGCCGGCGGCACGTTGGCTTCCCGGCTGGGTCTTCCGGCCGTGGTTGCCGGGTCGCTCAACACCAATACGCTGAGGATCGGCCTGATCGGTTGTGGCGGGCGCGGCACGGGCGCGGCCTCCAACGCTTTGAACGCCGATCCGCACGTCGAACTTTCGGCGATGGGCGATCTGTTCGAGGGCAAGTTGCAGTCGAGCCGGAATCAACTTGCCAAGAGGATGCCGGAGAAAGTCAAGGTGACTCCCGACCGCTGTTACCTGGGCTTCGATGCCTACCGGAAGGTGCTCGCAAGCGGCGTCGACGTTGTGCTGCTGGCCACTCCGCCCGCTTTCCGCGCACAGCATCTCAAGGCTGCCGTGGAAGCGAAAAAACACGCCTTCGTGGAAATCACCGCCGCCATTGACGCGCCCGGCGTGCGCAGCGTGCTCGAATCGGCCGAAGCGGCCAGGAAGAACAATCTGGCCATCGTTTCCGGCTTCTGCTGGCGGTACAACCACAGTCTGCGGGCGGCGCGCGAGCAGATCCAAAAGGGCGCGATCGGCGAGGTGCGCGCCATCTACGCCACATACTACCGCGGCAGTCTCGGACACAAGTGCCAGGACAAGCGCAAGCCCGGCACGAGCGACATCGAATGGCAGATGCGCGACTGGTATCCGTACTTGTGGCTTTCCGGCGACGTGACCATCTTGCTCTCCGGCGGCCACAGCGTGGACAAGATGTCCTGGTGGGTCGACGACGTGATGCCGAGCGAGGCCGTGGCTCTCGGCAGCCGCGTGTTTCCCTCGGAGGGCAATACGTTTGACAACGGCTTTGTCGTCTACGAATACGCCAACGGCCTGCGCGGTTTCCTCGGTTGCCGCTCGCAATCCGGCTGCTTCACGCAAAACGCCGACTTCATCATCGGCAGCAAGGGCACTTGCACGATCGGCCGGGGTCGCGTGCCGGTCATCGAAGGAGAGACCAA
>CAZDHN010000576.1:1731-4418 GCA_964505115.1 uncultured Planctomycetaceae bacterium | reverse complement strand
CCGTTCGGCGACCGGCAACGTGCCGGGGCCGTACCGCGGACCACCTGGAACCGAACGTTCCGTAAACAGCGGATGGACGTGGCACATCTCATCCCTTGCAATGGGATACGTCTCGATACCCTCGGCGGCCAGGGCCTTGGAGATCCGCTCCAAACCGACGCGAAAATCGCCTCTCACAAAGCGAATCGGGTAGTAGGCGAAGGACAACACCACGTCGGCATCCGGGGTCGGCCGACGCAGACCGGGTACGTTGTGAAGCGCGGCATCGAGGTGCTCGGCGTGGGCTCGGCGCTTCGATCGGAACTCGTCGATCTTCTCGAGCTGCGCCAGGGCGAAGGCCGCTTGGATTTCGGTCATCCGATAGTTGTTGCCGAGGGCGACAATTTCGTATCCTTCTCGATCCGCCGGCCCGGCCTGCGACTTGCCGTGGCCGCGGATCATTCGGGCGTGGTCCGCCAGGCGATCGTCGTCGGTGGTGAGCATCCCTCCCTCACCGGCAGCCGTGATCAGCTTCGATTCCTGCAAGCTCCAGCAAGCCATCGCACCCATCGTACCGGCCTTGCGGCCACGATAGACGGTGCCGTATGCGTGGGCGCAATCCTCGATCACGTCCAGATTATGCTCCTCGGCCAAGGTCAGCAGCGGGTCCATGTCGACCGGATGGCCGAACCAGTGTACCGGGACGATCGCGCGGGTCCGGGCAGTGATCTTTTGGCGCACACTTGCCGGGGCGAGATTGAAAGTGCTGTCATCCACGTCGGCGAAGACGACCGTGCCGCCTTGAATGAGCACCGTATAGGCAGTGGAGATGAATGTCAGCGGTGGCACGACGACCTCGTCACCCGGCCCAATCCCCAGCGCCGCCAGCGAAGCGTGTTGCGCCGTGGCACCGGAGGAGAAAGCAACCGCATGTTTGCTACCCACGTACCGGGCAAAGGCCGCCTCCAACGTCTTGACCTTCGTGGCTTGGGGAGAAACGCTGCAGAACACACCGGCCTCGAAGACCGACTGGACCTGTTGCATCTCCCGGTTGTCGAAGCTAACGCGGACCAACGGCAACAACTCGCCGCGCACCGCCGGCCCACCGTCGATAGCCAACTTATTGTTCACGTTCATAGCACCTGGCCTTTCTGAGCGCCCGTATGACCATTCGGGGTAACGGTCGGGTGTCCGTTGACAATCACCCATTGGATGCCTTGTGGATATTCTTGGGGGTGAGCATAGTCGGCCCGTTCGATGACTGTCCGGGGATCGAACACGACGATATCGGCCTTCATACCTGGCCGCAAGATCCCGCGATCCCATAGACCAAGCCGCTGGGCCGGGATCGAGGTCATCTTTTGCACTGCCTGCTGCCAGCTCAGAACGCCCCGCTCGCGCACATAACGCCCGAGCACCCGGGGAAAGGTGCCGTAAGAGTTGGGTCGGTCCTTGTGGGCAAGCGGCCCTTGCGGCGCCAGGGCGAAGCCGTCGGCGATGGGAACACCCAGGGGATGTTGCAGCAATCGGTCGACGTCCTCATCGCACTTGTTTTGCGGAGCGGTCCAGTACTGGCCTTCGTCTTCGACGAAAAGCACGACCGCCATTTCGGCCGGCGACAAGCCACGCTCCTCGGCGATATCGGCAATGGATCGACCCAGGCACGGCAGGTTCTCTTCCCTTTTGACCTTGCAGATCAGCGCTTGGTCCCACTCGGGTCGTTCCCAGCCGGGCCAGTCGCCGCCGGTTTCAAGATCGTCAGCCAGGCGCTGACGGACTTTCGCATCCTTGAGTTGCTCAATCGCGGCCGACATGCCGAGCCGGCGGACCCATGGTGGCAAGATCTGTTCAAAAGGCCCTCCACCTCGCAGCCAGGGCGTTACGTCAAAGCCGACGTTGATTCCCCGCCGACGGGCCTGCTCGACAAGTTCGATACACCCGGCCGACTTGCCCCAGTGGTCGCGGCCGCTTGGATACATGTGTGAGATCACCAGCGGGACCTCGGCGGAGTCGGCGATTCGGATCGCCTCTTCAATCGCCTCGAAGATTTTCGGCCCGTAGTCGCGCATGTGCGTGTGATAGGCCCAGCCGAACGGGCGCAGAGCCTTGGCCAGTTCGATGATTTCTTCGGTCTCGGCAAAGATGCAGGACTTATAAGTCAGGCCGGTGGTGAATCCGCGAGCACCTTCGGCCAAGGCCCGCTCGAGCATGGCCCGCATGGCCGCGATTTCCTTCCGATCGGCCGGGCGGTTGGGGTCTCTTGTCGAAAACACGCTGGTGCGCAGCGGTATGTGGCCCACGAGGGCGACCACGTTGACCGAGGGCTTCGCGGCCCGCAGGGCGTCCAGATACTCACCCATGCTGTGCCAGGACCAGTCGTATCCCTCGAAACTGAGCAGCGAGGTAGTCTGCCGGTACTCCTCGCGCGCTTGGGGTGATATGGGCGCGGCCGACATGCCACAACCACCCACCGCCATGGTGGTCATTCCCTGTCGTACGGCACTCTGGGCCAAGGGGTCCACAAAAAAGGTGGTGTCGGCGTGGCTGTGTTCCTCGATGAAGCCGGGGGCGACAAAGCTCTCGGCGGCATCGATCACTTGCCCCGCCCGGCGGTCCTTTTCAAGAAGATCGCCCATCGCGACGATCGTCTCACCCACCACGCCTATGTCCGCCTTGAACCACGGAGCCCCGGTGCCATCGAGAATCTT
>CAZDHN010000576.1:0-1721 GCA_964505115.1 uncultured Planctomycetaceae bacterium | reverse complement strand
ATACCAACTGCTTGGGGTCTTCCAGGTGGTTTTTCACCAGTTGCAGGAACCCGACCGCCTCGGCTCCTTCGACGATGCGGTGATCATAGGTCAGACAGAGGTACATCACGGGACGGATGACGATCTGGCCGTCGCGGACCACCGGCATGTCTTGAACCTTGCCCATGCCGAGAATCGCACTTTGGGGCGGATTGATGATCGGCGTGAATAGCAGCGAGCCCAGCACGCCCGAATTCGTGACGGTGAAAGTCGAGGGCTCCATGGTTTTCACCTTCTTGTCCAAGAAGCCCTGTTTGGCTTGCCCGCTCAACTCGCGTAATTCCTTGTCCAGTTCCGAAAGCAGTCTTTCGTCCGTGTGCGGCAATACTACCATCACCAGCCCGCGCGGACTGTCTACCGCCACGCCCACGTTGACGTTCTTGTGCAGCACGATCTGTTCACCGTCCAAAGACGCATTGAGAATGCGGCGCTGGCGCAGAGCCAGGCCGGCTGCTCTGACCACGGCGCTGGTGTAGGTCACGGCCTGGGTTCGTTTGAGTTCCCTGATCGCCGCCAGGTCTACGTCCACCACGGTGGTCACGGCCGCGGTAGTGTGTGCACTCAGCGCCATCCGCTTGGCCATGATCTTGCGGATCCCCTGCAATGGGAGACGTTCAACCCCGGCGTCTTGGGCTGATTGGTCGGTGGTTGGTTGTCTTGCCTGGACATCGGCTTCCACGTCGGCCTTTGTGATCCGTCCGCCGGGACCACTGCCCACGAGACTTGCCAGGTCGATCCCGTGCTCGGCCGCCAAGCGTCGCAGCGCGGGCGCGGCTTTGACTTTCCCCTTATCGGCCTCGGCAACCGGACCACGATCCGCCGGGAGTTGTTCGTCGGCAGGCGCGTCATCGGTGTCGGCCGAGTAGTCCCACGGCTGAGGTGCCACGCTTTCCTCCAGCTTTTCTCCGGGTTGTCCGAGCCATCCCAGTACGGTACCCACGGGCACTTCCTCGTCCTCGAGAACGATCACCTCCAGGAGCGTGCCGCCGTGGGGGGCTTCCACCTCGACGGTGGACTTCTCCGTTTCCACTTCCACCAGCGCCTCGCCCTGTTTGACCGGCTCACCGGCGGACTTCAGCCAGGTGACGACCCGGCCGGCCTCTTGTCCTTTGCTAAGACGCAACATCCTGATCGCAGTTGCCATCACGGATCCTATTGTTTACGTGTATTCCATCACGCGCCGAATCGCGCTGATCAAGTCGCTCTTGCCGGGCAAGGCGAACTTGTGCAGGGCCTGGCTGTGGGGTACGGGAACGCCCGGATTGGCAACCCGCACTATCGGTGCCTGCAAGTATTCAAACGCCTCACTGTCCATAACCTCCGCGGCGATCTCTGCCCCGAATCCGCCACGCTTGACTGCTTCGTGGGCAACCACCAATCGCCCCGTCTTGCATACCGACCGCACTAGCGTCTGCCGGTCAAGCGGCACTAGAGTCCGTGGGTCGACCACTTCCACACTCACCCCTTCGTCGGCCATCTTCTCGGCGACCTTCTCAGCCATCCTCACCATGTTCCCGAAGGTCACCACCGTGACGTCGGAGCCCTCGCGTCGAATGTTGGCCTTGCCAAAGGGGACCGTGTAGCTTTCTTCAGGCACCGGCCCGTGCATGCCGTAGAGTTCCCTGGGCTCGATGAAGATCACGGGATCAGGATCGCGGATGGCCGAGATCAGCAGGCCCTTG
>CAZDHN010000575.1:0-4420 GCA_964505115.1 uncultured Planctomycetaceae bacterium | reverse complement strand
CGCCCTGCGGATCGCCGGTCGGATTGCCCGGCGGATCGCCCGTCGGATCGCCCTTCGGGTCGCCCGTCGGATCGCCCTTCGGGTCCGCTCGCTTGATTTCCGCCCGGGCGCCGGTTACCTTGTCGCGAAGCCCCAGCGCCTCGACGCCCGCGCTGAAGCGGATTTTGTTGCGATAGGGGTAGTACTTGAACTGCAGATCGACCGCCCGCCGCTGCTCCTCGCCGATTGTCCAGAGTTGCCGGGGCGGATGTATGGACCAGGCGCACTTGCGATGGTAGAAGACGGTCTTGCCGTCCGGGCTGGCGACGTGAACGACGCTGTTGTGTACTCCCTCCGGTCCGCCGTCGCGCGACTCCAGCGCAAGCGTTTCCGTCGCCCCGGCTGTGACCGTGAGCGGCTTGTGCAACTCGCGCGGCGGGTCGCGGTGCCAAGCGTCGGAAAGCGACACCCGGACGGTCAGCGCTGCTTTGTGTGGATTGAAGACGGCCAGTTCGAGCTTGGGAGGCTGCTCGCCGTCGGCCGGCGACAAGACCCGCACGACGGGTGCGTTGGGCTCAAAGGAGACCAGCGGCGCGTTCACATTCGAGTCGTCGCCCGCGGCCGTATCGCTCCATTGCGATTGCTCGCGCGGCCGCTGCCAGATTCGAGCCACGTCGAGGCCCCAGGTCCGGCGCAAATCATCCGCGCCGAGCCCAAAGGCGTCCAACGGCAGGGCCACTTCCGCGTGCCAGTAGCCATCGATCACCTGCTGCCGGAGTTGCCACTTCGGCAGACGCCAAGCGAGGTCGATCAGGCCGTCGGCCGGATTGACTGCCCAATCGCAAAGGGCGCCTCGGGCGTTGGTCGTGATCCGGAAGAAGCGTCGATCGCCGCTTGTGCGACGCGGATCGAACAAGAGCCCGATCGCGTCGTCGTAAAACACGGCCCGATTATCCTGTTGCGGATCGGGCACCGCGCGAGTGAGGATCCGCCCGTCGGGCGCGACCCGGCTCTTGACGGCCAGGTAGAGCGCCGTGCCGTCGCATCCAATCCAGAACACGCCCTGCCGCGATGTCAGAACGCCCGTGCCTTGGGCTGTAAGCCCGACGTTCCGCACGGCGTGCTTCCACTCGGCTTCATCGATCCGGCCGTCGATCTCCGGCGCTGCCGGCATCAGCGGCATTGTCAGCCGCGGCACGTCCGGCTCGGCCGATCGGGCGCTTGCCAACGGGCCACTCGCGGCCCAAGGCACCACAAGCAACGCCGCCATCAGCGACGCAACGTTCCGGCACCACCCCATCCGCTCACTCCTTTCGCCAAGCTCTCAACCGCAAGCAACTTGCCCGTAGCTGAATTCGCAAGAATTCAGCCGCGACGCACGAAACCGAATTCTTGCGAATCCGGCTACGAAACGCAAGGAATCGTTACGCCTTCCGCGTTTCCCACTTGCCTTTGGTGAAGTCGGGTATCTCCTGCACGGTGTTGCCCTCGGCCAGCGACTTGCCCGACAGGGCGATGATCGACGACCAGGTGACGGCGTCGTAGACGTCGACCGGCGACGGGCCGCCGGTGCGGACGGCTTCGAGGAACGAGTAAACGGTGGGGAAGTCGATCCCGCCATGCCCCGAGTCCTTGGACTTCTCGGCCAGAGCTTTCACCGTCGGGTGTTCGAACTCCTTGGCGTAGGTCTCTTGCGGCTCCCACTTGCGCCCCTTCGAACGGCCGTCGACCCAGATGCTTTTCAGCCGCGAGTCGTAGCTGCCGCTGACGCCTTGGATCGCATGGTATGCTCCGAAGGCGGGTCGGGCCGAGTACATATCGAACCGCTGGTCGATCAGCACGTCCTTGGCGGTGCGGATCAGCACGCTGGTCGAGTCGCCCAACTTGAAACGAACCTTGCGAGCCGGATGATCGGCCGGGAATCGCTTGGCCACGTAGTCGTAGATCGCGTCGGAGCGCGTCTCCGCCGCCACCAGCGAGACCAGCCGGTCGCCCCGGTTGATGCCCAGGCAGCGGGCAACCGGCCCGAGGTCGTGGGTCGGATATAGGTTGCCGGCGTAGTCGCGAGCCATCTCGCCACGCCAGGTTAGGGCGCCCTGACCGTCGAACGCCAGCGCCCGGCAGTCGTGTACGTAGCCGCATTCGGCGTAGGTGATTTTGCCAAAGAGCCCCTTTTGGATCATGTTCTGGAGCATCAGCATGTGCGGCAGGTTGCAGCAGTTCTCCGACATCATGTAGAGCTTGCCGGTCTCCTCATGCGTGCGGACCAGATCCCAGCACTCTTCGAGCGTCAGGCAGGCGGCCACTTCGCAAAGCACCGCCTTGCCGGCCTTCATGGCGGCCACGCTGATCTCGGCGTGTACTTGCATTCCGGTGCCGCAGATGATCGCGTCGAGGTCGTCGCGCTGGAGCAATCGCAAGTAATCCTTGGGACCCTTCGAGTAGCCTTCCGGCTTGCGACCGTCACTCGCCTTTTCGACCACGCCGATCGCCCGATTGAGGTTCGCTTCCTTGATGTCGCAGACCGCGAGCACCTCGGCGCCGGCCTTCATTGCCAGTCGCAAGAGATGCGTACCGCGTCCGCCAACTCCGACAACGCCGACCCGGACCGGTTTCTGTTTCTTCTCCTGGCCCGAGACGGTTACCGCCAAACCGGCCGTTACTCCAGCCGCCGCGCCTAGGCGCAGCACGTCGCGACGATTCACTTTTCGTGTCATGGCTATCTCCTTCAAATCGGGGTAAGAAATTGATCGAGGCTCGGTCCACGTTCGTGTCGACCATGCCGGCAGTCATCGGAAGGTGCCCGGGCGGCCAAGGAGGCTCTTTCGGGGCAATCGGGCGGGGCGGTCAATAATCCGTTCCACTTATCAATTCGCCCTCGTGTCTGGTGGAGAGGGCACGGTAGGTATCGGTGTTGATCGTTTGGGCGAGGAAGCTCACGTGCCCGTCGGCGAAGACGAACTGCGCGCCGCCGGGGTGGCGGCCGCGGAAACCCTGGTTCGCCCAGTCCCAGGCGTTAAACGGCTCGGGGGGAAAATAGTTGATCGGCGCGTGCGTGGTCTGCCAAGTGCCGTTGCCCAGTGCCCAAACATTGAAGTCGTTGTACAACGGCAAGACTTCGCCGACAATCGTCGTATTGCTGGTCCCGTCGCGGAAGCTGGCCAGCGTCGGCGGCATCAGGTGGCTGTGTCGCCAGAATGTGCCCGTGCATTCCCTATGGAACCATGCACTGTAGCAGTGGCAGTCGGTGAGGCCGCCGAATATCGAACTGTTGCCCAAGTTGTGTGGGCCCATCACGCCGGCGTAGTTGGTAACGGCCATGGGCAGATCGGCGGGCACGGCCTGCCAGACGTTCGTTTTCACCATGTCTTGAGCGTTGTCGCTGGGGCAAAGATAGGCGGGAACCGGCTCGCCGATCCACTTGTGATTCTCGGGATTGAATATGCCGTGGCCGGCCGGATAGGCCTGCCCGTCCATATTCAGCGAGTCGAAAAGCGACTGCTGCTCCAGGAAGGGCAGAATACCCACCGTCCAACTCAACCCGTTACCCACCGCGCCGCCCTCGTCGTATTGAGCAATGCTGATCGGAAAGCATCCGTACTGGCTTTCGTAGTTCAGAATGGCCAAACCTATCTGTTTGAGATTGTTCGCGCACTGCATGCGCCGCGCGGCCTCGCGGGCCGCTTGCACGGCCGGCAACAACAGGGCAATCAGGATGCCGATGATCGTGATTACCACAAGGAGTTCAACCAGCGTAAAAGCCAGCTGTCGCTCAACTGCTTTGGCATGCATGGTTGTCCCCGCGTGGATTTCCCAAAACGGCAACTGTTCACGCTCCCTTGGGGACCGGTCCGCCTCTGAAGCATGAGAACATTCCGCGCCAACATGCCCTGGCCGAAAACACGGACCTGTCCCCTTCATCGCCGCGAGGTCATGCCTTTCGCCGCGCAAGCAGCAAGCCAATCGCCCCGAGCCCCAGCAACAGCAGCGACCCCGGCTCCGGGATCGTCGCGTTGTAATGAGCGAGCACCTGAACGTCGGTCAGCGCGGAGTTGTAAACCGCCACTTCGTCCATCTTGCCGTCGAAATAGTACCGGATGGAACCGCTGCCCCAGCCGGCGCCGATCAACAGCGGTCCGTTGTCGTACGGGCGGTACGACAGTGTGCCTGATTTAACGGGCTGTCCGTTGACGTACAGCGTTCCCGTACCGGTGATGTTGCCGTCGACATCGGGGGTATTGCCATCCCAGTCGAACGTTCCCACCACGTGCGTCCACTGATCCCCGACGTCCTCCGCCCCGCTGATCCCCTGCTGCGAGTTACTGTCCAGGGTACCGAAAGACCACTTGTTCCCCGGGGTGACGTAGAAGAAGTAGCCACCATAACCACTAGTGCCGCAAATCACAATTGAGGGTACACCAAGAGGTCGCTTTGGCTAAAT
>CAZDHN010000574.1:0-4447 GCA_964505115.1 uncultured Planctomycetaceae bacterium | reverse complement strand
CCAGGTCTTCTTTGGGCTGCAATGCCAACATGCGTTTGCCAACTCGGTGCCACCAACATAGATCATCCTGCTGCGGACCCTTGAACAACTTGCGAAGTTCTGTCAGGGCAGCCCTCAGTCTGGTTCTTTCCGTCTGGGGCTGGTCCTTGATCCAGGCGGCAATGTCCTTGTACTTCCGCGAGGGGGAACTCTTCTTCTTTGCCATGGCGGATCGACCTCCTGGGGACGGCTGGTGGTTGCGGCCGGTTATCACGTAGCATCGTAACCGACTCCGGGGAACTTTGCCAGCAGCGGGCAGGTACGATGAAAAATGGGGACTGACCGAGGCAATGATCGACAAGGTGGCGGCCGGGAAGAAAGTATCGTGCCCGATGTCCGTCCGACTCGCCCGTCCTACCTATCTTTACAATTATATGATTAGAATTGGAGCCTGGCCGCCGAGTCTGCCCCGGAATAGCTCCCCAGGAGGCCGTACGCGGCCATCTGGCGGCCTCGGACGCGGAAGACCCCCGGCTGCCTTGGCCGCCTCGGGGCCTCCACGGGCCCGTCAGAGCCTCGTCGGCCCGGTGGAGAGGTATTGGACCTGAACGGGCACTGTGGCAACGAGCAGGCTGGGCCGGGCGGCTTTCCTTGGGTTATAATGGTGCTCCGAGCGATGCCTGCACCAGGAGGAACCCTGCCATGACATTCTCAAAGCGGTTGATCGCGGTCTTGACGCTGTCCCTGCTTGTGACATCTCCGGCCCACGCCGCGCCCCAGGTCGGTAACGTCGTGTTCCACACGGACTTCGAGGCGGCGGACGATTTGAGCCGCTGGCAAGGGGCCGGGCAACCGGGCATCCGATTGGAACAGCGGACCCCCGGCTCTAAATGCCTCTATGTCGAACGCCCGGCAGAAGCAGGTCCCGGTTACAGGAGTGTCCGCAAGCGGCTGCCGCTGGAGAAGATTCGGGGAACCCGCGTGCGTGTCGATGGTCTGGTCAAGGCGGAGCGAGTTGCCGATCCGCCCAACCCCTGGAGCGGCGTCAAGGTCATGCTGCACACGGTCGCGCCGGGCGGGCCGAAATGGGCTCAGCAGAACGGGGTCGTCGGCACGTTCGACTGGCGGCCGGTCCGGTTCGTCGCCGAAGTCCCCTCCGACGCCACCGAAGCATGGCTTGTCCTCGGGCTGGAGCAGACGACCGGCCGCGCGTGGTTCGACGACGTGAAGATCACCGTCACCGGCGTCCGTCGTTCAGTCCCGGCCGAGAAACCGACCGGCCCGGTCTACAAGGGCCACGACCTTCCCCGACTTCGCGGTGCCATGATTGGTCCCCGCGTTACCGAAGCCGACCTGCGGGTTCTGGGCGGCGCGTGGAAGGCCAACCACGTCCGCTGGCAGCTTATCTGGGGAGGTTTTCCGCACAGCCCGGCCGACAAGGTTAGCGTTGAGGAGTACCGCCGCTGGCTCAATTCGGCCCTTGACCACCTCGACGGCCTGCTGCCGGTGTGCGAGGAGTTGGGCATCATGGTCCTGATCGACCTGCACACACCGCCGGGCGGACGCAACCAGGCCAAGGAGTGTCGGATGTTCAAGGAGCAGCGGTTTCAGAAGGCGTTCGTCGATCTCTGGGAAATGATCGCCCGACGTTACCGGGGCAAGAAGGCCGTCTGGGGCTACGACCTGGTGAACGAGCCGGTCGAGGGCATCTTGCCCGATGGGCTGATGGACTGGCACGCCCTGGCCACGGCTACCGCCCGGAAGGTCCGCCAGATCGACCCGGACCATGCGATAATCATCGAGCCGGGACGATGGGGCAGTCCGCAGGGTCTCGAATGGTTCGAGCCGCTGGATGTGCCCGGCATCGTCTACAGCGTCCACATGTACGCACCGCACCAATTCACTCACCAAGGCATCTACGGAAATCCCGCCGGGATCGGCTACCCCGGCAAGGTTAACGGCAAGTATTGGGACAAAGAGGCCCTACGTCGGGCGCTCAAGCCCGCCATCGACTACCAGCAGGACCACGGCGTCCACATCTACCTCGGCGAGTTCAGCGCGATCCGGTGGGCACCGGGCGACAGCGCGAATAACTACCTACACGACTGCATCGAGATCTTCGAGGAGAACGGCTGGGACTGGGCGTACCATGCCTTTCGGGAGTGGGACGGCTGGAGCGTCGAGCACGGCCCGGACCGCAAGGACCGGTCACCCAGTCCAACGCCAACCAAGCGGGAGAATCTCCTGCGGTCGTGGTTCGAGAAGAATCACCGCAAGAACGGTCAGAATACCCATCCTTGACGTTGGCTCACCAATCACGAGGATTGGGCCTCATCACTTGACGGAAGCCGCTCTGGCTACCCCAGCGGTGCCTTGCTCAGTGCGAGAACTGAGCCGGTCCGTTGTCCCATTCGCTGCACAAAAGGTATCACGAAAGGTATCACCGAGGGCAAGAAACGAAGAAAGGGATCACATCTCGTGTTGATGTAATCCCTTTTGCTTCAATGACTTACGTTAAGTCGGGGCGACTAGATTTGAACTAGCGACCTCTGCGTCCCGAACGCAAAAACAAATTTGGAAGTTGTTTAATACCAACGACTTACGGAAACAGGTGATACACTTTTTGCTCCCGATCTGGTACAATTCGTATCACCGATCGTATCACCGAGCTATTCGGGAGCAGATGGATGCCACGCAAATCGGACCTGACCTGGCAGAAAGGGGCCGCAAACCGCAAAGGCCGCTGGAAGAAGTGGTACAAAGGGAAAGCCCACTATTTCGCCCACGGCGAGTCCCGCAGCGATGCCGAAGGGTATCGGCGGGCTTACGAAGCGTGGAAGAAGAAAAAGGCCGAGATCGACGCCGAAGAAGCCCAGCGTCCCAAGCCCTACCAGGAGGATTACGAGCGCACGATTGATGAGTGGACTCTGGTCCTCCAGTGGTCCCTCGAACATGACGACGAGCGGCACGTCTGCATCGCCCGCGAAAAGATCAGGGAGCTGCGCGGCAGGCTGGCCCAGAAAAAGCCCCGCCCCGTCACGGACGACGACCGATTGTGGTCACGATTTCGTTGGCCCGAAGAGGTGTTGAAGCAGGCGGTGGCCCCGTTGGCGACCAGCCCTCCCCCCGATCCCAAGAGCCGTACAACCATCGTACCAGGGCCGATGGCAACGACGTGGCTGGATGGAAGCCCGCAGCGGATCGCGGAGGAGGTATGGCGAGACCGCATTGAGTCGCAGCGGAATCAGGCCAAGGAACCGGAACTCACCATCGGGGCGAACGTGGACGCCTACCTAGCCGGCAAAGAAGGGCAGGTTCGAGCCGGCGAGTTGACGGCAGGACGCTACGTTCCGCTGAAGCTCCACCTCCACGATTTTCGGGATTGGCTTGGCGCACAGACTGATGTGTCGGCCATCGCAGGCAAGTTTCTCGCCGACTATCATGCGGAGTTAATGCAGCGGATCGGTGTAGAATCGCCTGATTCAGATTCTCCGTTCAAGCCAAGGCGGAAGCTGTCTGCCGATTATGCGAGGGATAGAATCAGCGCGGTCAAGACGTTCGTGCGGTGGTTGTACGAGACGGAAGTCATACCAACACTGCCCCGAATCCTGACCAATAAGAAGTCCCTGACGATCAGCAAGAGGCTGGACACGCCAGAGACCTTCACGATCGCCGAAGTCAAGGCGCTACTGGCGGCCGCCACGTCGCGAACGAAACTGTACATCCTTCTCATGTTGAACTGCGGCATGTACCAGGGGGACATCGCCAACCTCAAGCAGACCGAGGTTGATTGGAAGGCTGGTAGGATCACGCGCAAGCGGTCCAAGACACGGAAGAAGAAGGGAGTCCCGACCGTCAAGTACCTGCTCTGGCACGAGACGTTTGAGCTTCTCAAGGCCGAGCGTGCCCCAGAAGGAGACGTCGTCCTCGTCAACGAGCGTGGCGGTCCGCTCAAGGTCGAGGAGCTGGATGCTGAAGGGAAGCTGCGAAAGATCGACAACGTCACCACTGCGTTCAGCCGGCTCAGGAGGAAGACGAAGATCGACAAATCGCTCAAGGTGTTCCGGAAGACGTCGGCAACGCTGATAAGGAGCGAGAAGGGTTACACCGGGTTGGCAGACCTCTTCCTCGGGCTGGCCCCCAGCTCGGTCGCCGACCGGCACTACGCCGATGCACCACAAGCCCTGCTGGATGAGGCAATCCAGTGGCTCGGTAAACAGTACGGGGCTGAATAGCTGGTGCTGGGAGCTGGTTCACGTATGGTTGGCCGGCCTGGGGACGCAGGCCACTGGCGGTCCCGCGCCGAAGCGGGAATCCCCGTGGGCTGACTCCGTGGGCGTGCGGGCTGCTCGTCATTTCCCCCCGTACCATACGCCGCGCAGCCAGCGGTGGCGGCACAATCTCGTCAACAGTGGCTGGGGCAGATCAGGTTTCTCGGAAACCGCCGTGTTGAGTTCGGCTTGCCGGG
>CAZDHN010000573.1:0-4454 GCA_964505115.1 uncultured Planctomycetaceae bacterium | reverse complement strand
AACGGTCCGGCGCGACGTGTACTGCCGGATCAACCGGCTCAAAGGCATAACAGATGCCGTTTCCAGTGGCAAATAGTATTTGAGCCTTTCCGTTCACGATACCCAGGGAAGGAGACGAGTACTGTCCGCGGTAGAGCTGCTCCCCGATTTGCTCGTCGTCGCGCGCAACTAGCTGTCCCGTCATCTTATTGAACACGACCAGGCTGGGGGTCAGGGGGCTGTATGGTATGCGTCCCGGCACCCAAGAGCGTCCATTGCCGGTGCAGACATAAACGTAGTCTCCATGTACCAGGACGGAGGAACTGGCAGTATGGTGATAGTAGGCCTTCAGGTGTTCCAACAGGTCATATCTCCAGACGATGCTCTTCAAGGATAGCTGTTCGACAAGAGCCTTGTCCGTCTTCGCGGATTGTGGTTTATCCTCTCCTTCACGATGACCGCGTTTACCCGGAAGCACTTCTAAGTCAATACACATGGCCTCCTGATACGGGCTAACGAAGTACAGCCGATTTCCTTCAACCGTGGGGGTCGAACTTATAGCCCAATTCTCCAGTTTGCCCCTAGGAGGCCTGGGACAAATAAAGGAGCCGAGCAGACTGCCGGTCTCTTCGTCAAGACACAAGAAGCAGGCGTCCTTTCCATCTTCCGACATTGTTCCAATGAACACCCTGCCCCTGCTTACCACCGGGCTGCCAGTCGTGCGATAGCCAAGCTTGGCCACCCACTTGACGTTCTTCGTCGATTGCGGATCCACCTCGCCGGCATCATTCTCCGCCGCGCAATCAGCCGAATCCGGCAAGCTCTGATCGCTCTTGGCAGCCATGTTGCGCGAGGCCTGCCCACACCACTCCGGCCAATCGTGGCCGTTGACCGCGCCTGCCCCAACGGCAAGAAGGACGCCAGCGCATAGAATATGCATTCTTCCGCGCGTCATGGTCTCACTCCCTCTTTCGGTTCCTCTTCGGACAACGGTGCGACAGGGCGCCGGTTCTCTTCAACTGCCCGCGGTTCCCATCGACGTAGACCACTGTTCCAGGCTCCGGGTGAAGGCGGGTCCGGGATCAACCCTCGACATTTGGCCAGATGTCAATTGTCAAGAATTGCCCCCCGCCTCGCAAGGTGACCGATGACTTCGGCGAGAAGGAATTTACGCTGCCGGGCGTTGCAATTCGGATCGATCGGTTATATCGCATCGGAGGGGAAGCAGACCCTCCTTTCGCGACACAAATGGCTATGCAAAGATCAATAATCGCCCCATTTACCATACGGACTATTGCCTGCCATGACTCAACTCAACCGTTCCCGGCGTTCGTTCTTGAAAGCTTCCGTCGCACTGGCGGGGACAACTCCGCTGATCGCCGGTGTGCTCAAGGCGCAATCGAATGCGGCCCGTGGGTCACTCATGGCCTACGTGGGCACATTCAGTTCTCCGCTTGGCGATGTGTTGCCGACGCAGGTGGATTTGCCACCCGGCCGGTTCCTCTATTGCTGCAACCAAAGAGCCGACAACATTGCCGTCTTTCGAGTGAACTGGAAGACCGGCGGTCTCCAATTCACCGGCCATTACGCCCCGGTCGGCAATCCTTCGATCATCGTCTTCCTCGATCTGGCCAAGCTGGATTGAAGTCATATGATTCGGAAGTCCAACGCTGGCTTGCCGAAGGCTGTTCGATCTTCGAGTCGGAACTCGCCGAACTCCAAAAAGCCAACCCCCCACCCGCCGAACCGGCCATTTGCACCAGCAGCCAAGAAAAATCCGACCGGCAAGTACCACGCACTATCCAAGCAGTTGCCAACAAGGCTACGCTGCGCAAAAATGGACAGTTACCACTCTTTCTCCTTCTCTCTCCCCGTTCCCCCTACCCTTGACGTGGCATAAACCACGAATTACGCCCCGTTTTCGGTAAAACTGCCCGAAAAACGCGGGCTTTGCTATTGGGCGAATAGGCGTACATCCTGTATCTTCCGGCCACTCGTCTATACTCGATCTATTCACTGGTCTGAAATGTGGACAGAAATGCGCTCCTTGACGTCAATTCCCGGCCTCTTCGTAATGCTGGTAGCCGTAATATTGACAACCGTAATATTGGCAACCGCGGGCTGTAACACGACACGGGTGACCGACACCTCGCGCACCGGGGTGGAGCAACTGCTGATTTCCAGCGCCGTCGATAAGTCGCTCGATAGAGTCGACTTTTCGAGTCTGGCGGGCCGGGCCGTCTTCGTCGACGACAAGTACCTCGAATGCGTGGATAAGAAATACGTTGTCGGCGTAATCCGCCATCGGGCACTCCGCGAACGGGCGCAGCTGGTGGAAAAGGCAGAAGAGGCCGACGTTATCCTTGAAGCCTATTGTGGCACCATCGGGACCGACCGCGCGGAAGGTTTCCTTGGCGTCCCGGCGATCAGCATGCCGGGCCCGTTGCCCGTCTCTTTGCCTGAAGTCAAGCTAATATCGCGGTCGACGCAATATGGCACGGCTAAGTTGGGAATTGTCGCCTACGACGCCAAGACCAAGCAGGCACTCTCGGCCGGCGGTCTAACTCGCGCCCGAGCAAACGACAGCAATTTCTATTTCCTGGGTATGGGTCCAATCCACACCGGCACCGTGCGTGAGGAAGTGACAATCGCCAAAGAGGGACAGCCCACGACGCCGGGCAGTCTGATCGCGCTGATCGATCATCCAACGGTCAATACGCTGCAACCGCATTCTGCCACTCCACCCACCGAGTTGGCCCAACGACCCGCCCGTCCTCCTCTGGCAAGTCCGCCGCCCAGTCCACAAAGCGGCGGCCCTTCACCCGCTACCGGCGCCGAGGGCGTTTCATACCCCTGGCCACCATCCAACGTTCCCGCCGATACGCAACTCCGTCGCTACTAATGACCCTTGCATAGTCAATGATCGAGGGCGAAGCCCGGTTCCCTGGCGGAACCCCCTTGATCCGCGCATTGACTATGCAAAGATCAATAGTCCTAAAACAAGCGCAAGGTCAACTTGCGGTCAGAGCGCCGTTAGTCGTTAGTTGCCCGGCTAGTGACTAACGGCGCTCTGCCCCCGAGTTGCCACCTGGATCGTTGCATCCCCGCGACTCATGCGTTACGATTACGTCGTCAGGATACACATTGTCTCACAATAGGGCAAAAGGAGAAACCATTGAAGGTAAAGACACAGATTGACCCGGGCGTATGCAATTTTGAGACTATTGTGACGGCCGAGACCGAGGACGGCCAGAACGTGAGCTTCACATTCGTATCTGAATGCGACACGATAAAGGAATTCGGCAAACAGATTGAGGAAATCTCGCCGATCGACGCCATCGGGACATTGAGCCCCGAGGAAAATCCCATTCTCTCAAAAGCAAGGAAACTGTTGCAAGCAAAAGGATGCTGCGATGCGTGCGTCGTGCCAGCCGCTACGGTGAAGACCATGCAAGTAGCGGCAAATCTGGCCCTACCCAAAGACGTATCGCTAACAATCAGAAAAGAGTAGGAGCCGATTTGACAACGGTCGGTCGGCACATTACCATCAGGCCGTTCAGTGCCATCAACCATCCCGGAGCCTCTGCCATGCGATTGACACGACTACTACTGACCCTTGCGTGGCCCGTGACCGAGGGCGAAGCCCGGTTCCACGGCGGAACCCCCTTGATCCGCGCATTGACTGTGCAAAGATCAATAATGGTTGGCGTTTTGCTATCAGCCTTTGCCTGCTTTGCCCCGGCGGCCGAGAAGCCGAACATTATTTGGATTATGGCCGACGATCTGGGTCACGGGCATTTGGGCTGCTACGGCCAGACGAAGATCCACACTCCGCATATCGACCGGCTGGCGGCCGAAGGGCGGAAGTTCACGCAGTGCTACGCCGGAAGCGCGGTCTGCGCCCCGTCACGCTCGGTGCTGATGACCGGCCAGCACACTGGCCACACCCGGGTGCGCGGCAACGCCTCGCCAATCGACGGCCGCGTGCCGCTTAAGCCCGAGGATGTCACCGTGGCCGAGGTGCTCCGCTCGGCCGGTTACGCCACGGGCATCACGGGCAAATGGGGACTCGGTGAACCGGAGACCGACGGCGTACCCAACCGCCAAGGTTTCGACCAGTGGCTGGGATACCTCAACCAGCGCCGCGCCCACCTGTACTATCAGGAGTACCTGTGGAAGAACGAGGAGCAGCTTGTTCTCGAAGGCAACCTTAACGGCAAGAAGCAGACTTACGTTCACGATCTGTTTTCCGATTTCGCTCTGGATTTCATTCGCCGACAGCGTGGCGGGCCGTTCTTCCTCTACGTGCCCTACACGATTCCGCACGTTGAACTGGCCGTGCCGGAAGACTCGGCGAAGCCCTATCGCGGCAAGTTTCCCGAAACACCTTACCGCGACCCTCGCGGCCGGCTGATGAATCAGGATCAACCCAAGGCCGTCTACGCCGGCATGGTCAGCCGCATGGATCGCGACAT
>CAZDHN010000572.1:0-4463 GCA_964505115.1 uncultured Planctomycetaceae bacterium | reverse complement strand
CGTGTGCGGATTCAACCCGACGTGACGCTCGAAGGCTTCGGCATAGCTGATCCGTTGGACCGGTCCGCAATCCAGGAGCGTCTGGCACAGATCGGCCAACAACTGCATTGCCTCGTCCGGCCCGTCGCCCACCCGATACCATTCAACGATGGTGAACTCGGGGTTGTGCAGCGGCCCGAGTTCATCCTGGCGGAAGGCCCGAGTTATTTGGTAGATGGCCCGAGCGCCGTCGGCCAACATGCGTTTCATGCAGAACTCGGGCGAGGTTTGCAGCCAGAGTTCTTGGCCGCTGGATTCGGCCGTTACATGGAAGGGATCGAGGTGCCGGTCGACGACCGTATCGGCCGAGAGCAGCGGCGTTTCGACTTCGAGCAGTCCGTGCCGGTGGAAGAACTCGCGCGTCTTGCGCAGCAGCCCGGCCCTTAGCCGCAGATTGTCCCAACTGGCCGTCGGCCGAAAGTCGCCCATGCCAACTGACTCCACTTCCGAATTCCGACTTCCGACCTCGAACCTATTCCTTCACCCGCTCAATATACTCAGCGGTTCGAGTATCGATCTTGATCAACTGGCCGATCTCGACGAACGAGGGACAATTGAACTCGGCGCCGTTTTCGAACTTAACGGGCTTGGTCACGTTGGTGGCCGTATTGCCCTTGGCGCCCGGCTCGCAATATTCGACCCGGAGCACGATGTGGTTGGGTGGCGTTAAGGAGAGAGGCTGGCCGTTGAACAGCACCATGGCGCAGTTCAGGCCTTCCTTGAGATATTGCCAGGCGTCGTCGACCTGTTCAACGGAGAGCTCATACTGCTCGTAGTTTTCGTTGTCCATGAAGACGAACGTATTGCCTTGACGGTAGAGGTACTGGGCGTCGATTTCCTCGACGTCGGCGGCCTCGAGCGATTCGCCGCTCTTGTAGGTCCGGTCGAGAACCGTGCCGCGGATCAGATTCCTCAGCTTGCATTTGTAGAAGGCCTGACCCTTGCCCGGCTTGACGAAATTGCATTCAAACATCAGGAACGGATCGCCGTCGATTTGGACTTTGAGGCCCTTGCGGAAGTCGCTTGTGTTGTAGCTAGCCACGATTCTTTACCCGATTTAGCTTTGTAACTGTGGAAGGTTGTGGTAGATTTTTCGCCTATGTCGAGTCTACTCCCCAAAACCGACCAAGGTGCCGTCTGGCAGACCGTGCTCCACCGGGCGGTTCGCGACCCGGCCGAATTGTGTCGGCTGCTGGGGTTGCCCAACTCGCTGGCCGTCGCGGGTGTCGCAACGTCAGGCGAGTTCCCCCTGCTCGTCCCCCGGCCTTATCTGGAGCGGATTCGGCCGGGCGATCCCCGCGACCCGCTGCTGTTGCAGGTCCTACCACGCGAGGCCGAACGGGTGGCTCGGCCCGGCTTCTCCAACGATCCGCTCGGCGAGCAGTCGGCCACGCGAGCCCCAGGGCTGTTGTGGAAGTATCAAAACCGACTACTCATCGTAACAACTGGCGCCTGTGGTGTCCATTGCCGCTACTGCTTCCGGCGGCATTTTCCTTACCGGCCGACGCCCGACGATTGGCAGTCGGCCCTGGAAGTAATCGCCGCCGAACGGTCCGTTCGCGAGGTAATCCTCAGCGGGGGCGATCCGCTTCTGTTGGACGACGAACGCCTGGCCAATCTGGCCCGCCGCCTGGCTGAAATCCCCCACCTCCGGCGGATCAGGCTGCACACGCGGCTCCCGGTTGTCGTCCCGCAACGGGTGACCGATGAGTTGATTGCCTGGCTCCGCTCGACACGGCTGACGCCGCTGGTCGTGATCCAGGCCAACCATCCGGCCGAACTGGACGCTAGCGTGGCCGCCGCAATCGGCCGACTGGTCGACGCGGGCGTGCCGGTCTTGAACCAGTCGGTCCTGCTGAAGGAAATCAACGACGACGTCGACACACTGGCCGAGCTGAGCGAGCGGCTGGTCGGTCTTCGCGTAATGCCCTACTACCTGCACCAGTTGGACCCGGTCGCCGGCGCGGCCCATTTTGAAGTGCCCGAGTCGACCGGCATCCGGCTAATCGCCCAACTCCGCGACCGCCTGCCCGGCTACGCCGTCCCTCGCTACGTCCGCGAAACCCCGGGCGGATCGTGCAAGCAACCGCTGGTTTGATCGGCACCCCGAAACTTCAACATTCACTATCCACTACCCACTACCCACTATCAACTACCCACCATCCTGCTCGGCACGTTTTAGTACCACGGGAAAGGGCACATGGGCGAGTGCTCCGCTGGAAGGTGTCGAGGTGAGTTTGGCCCGGCTGAGGCTGGGTGAGGTTACGCCGCAAAGCAGTCGGGCCAACGAGCGAGGGTCGGACAACACGGCGGGATGCTGCTGGCGGAGTTGCCGGGCCGCCTGCCAAACCGTATCGGGGATGACGGCTTCCGGGCGGTCGGGTAATCCGACGGCCCGACGCTCGTTAAGGCACCAACTGCAATGACCGCACGGCTCGTCGAGTGGTTCGCCAAAATGGCCGCACAGCGACGAAACCTGGCAGCCATCGCGGGCGACGAAGTCCAACACCTGGCGCAGCCGGCCGATCTCTTGCGATTCGCGCGTCAACATCCGCCCGTGCAGCTTCTCGGCCAACGCGCCCGGGTCGTCGGGCGTCTTCAATCGTGTGTATCGATGCCGCACGCCGGCTGATCGGACTTCCAGCAGTTGCTGCTCGCCCAGGTAATCCAGCGCCCGGACCACCCGTTGCCGATCCGAGCCGATCGCGCCGGCGGCCCGATCTACGTCGATATGGAACCAGGTTCGGCGTTTGTCTGCCTGTCGCAACAGATTGGCCAGGAACGTGCGCCGCTCGCCCTCGAACCGGGCGAGTATCTCGGCGGACGATGTTAACGGCTTGAACTGGTAGGCCGAATAGAAGGGCGTGCCGCCCTCGAGGTGGCCGAGCAATTCCAGGTAGGTCAGCAGGGTCCGCACGACCAGCAGGCGGATGTCGTGGTTGGCCGACAACTGGTAGATGCCGACGTCGAACTGCTCGTCTTGCGAGAAGATTTCGTCGACCAGCCCTCGAACGGCCGCCAGCGTTGGCGTGTCGCCATAGACGAAGTTCTCCAGCACGTTCAGGTCTTCCAGTGAGAGGAACAACTCGCACACGGCCGGCTGGCCGTCGCGACCCGACCGGCCGATCTCCTGCGAATAGTTCTCCAGGCTCTTTGGTGGGTTGTAGTGGTAGACGTAGCGGATGTTCGACTTATCGATGCCCATGCCGAAGGCGATGGTCGCCACCACGATGCCCCGGTCGGACGCGATGAACCAGTCCTGTACCTCGGCCCGAATCTCGTTGGACATGCCGGCGTGGTAAGGTCGGGCGGGCCAACCGGCGGCGGCCAATCGGTTGGCCAATTGCTCGGCCGTCCGTTGCAGGGTTACATAGATGATCGACGGGCCGGGCGGACGGCGGCTAAGCCGCTCCAACAGCAGCCCGTCGCGCCGCTCGGAGTCGGTCGGAGTCGTCAGCAGCGTCAGGTTCGACCGGTAGAATCCGGTGCGCACCGCGCAGTCAGGGTCGATCTGGAAGAAGCGACGGATGTCGTCCAACACCTTCGGCGTGGCCGTGGCCGTCAGGGCCAGCAAGCATCGGGCCTTGCAGAGGCCGGCGAATCGGGCCAGTTTGAGGTAGTCGGGCCGGAAGTTGTGGCCCCATTCCGAAATGCAGTGCGCTTCGTCCACGGCGAACAGCGAGATATCGACCCGCTGGATAAGCTCGCGGAATCGCTCGTTGTTGAAGCGTTCCGGCGATACGTAAAGCAGACGTAACCGGCCGGAGCGAATCTGGGAGGTCACCTCGCGGTACTCGTCGGCGGTTAGGGTCGAGTCGAGCCGGGCGGCGGCGATCTCGCGAGCGGCCAGCGCGTCGATCTGGTCCTTCATCAGGGCGATCAGCGGCGAGACGACCAGCGACAGGCCGGGCAACATCAAGGCCGGCAACTGGTAGCACAACGATTTGCCGGCCCCGGTCGGAAACACGGCCGCCGCCGAACGGCCCGAGAGCAAATGCCCAATCACCTCCCGCTGGCCGGGCAGGAAGCGGTCGAATTGAAATCGCTCGCGCAGCACGGCGTCGATGTTGGCGGTGCTGGTGTTGGCACTGTGGCTATCGTCGGACATGGGCAATTCCAGTGAAATCGTCAGGGTGCCACTCTCGTAGGTTATGCTTCAGCATAACGAATCGTCGTAACCGTTCACGGCCTTTCGGCATTAAGGAACCGAGCCACGGATGAACCACGGATGAAAAAGGCAAGATGAGCCGAGACACGGTAGCATTTCCAGTTGTTTTCCGTTCGTCACTTTCTTCCGAACTTTCTTGGCGTCTTGGCGTCTTTACGCGAAAATATTCAAATCCCCGCAATACCAGCCCGATATTCCGCACGCGGTTACAATGAAACGGACATGATTCACAAGATTGACGGGATGAAAAGAATGA